>QNXU01000210.1 GCA_003973485.1 Bacteroidota bacterium
TTCAGAAAGACTCTGATTTTTTTCTTTGGCGTATTTTTTGGCGATTTCAATAACCTCTTTTTCTATGGTTAAAGTCAATTTAGTATTCATAATCCTTTTTTAACAAAAATACGTGTTTTAAATGGATAAAACAACACGTGCTAGGATTCTGGAGAACGTCAGGCTATCGATAGTTTTGATTAGGAATCTTAGTAATTTGATGACCTTTCATTAATGATTCGATAGCTGATGTTGCATTTAGCTTCCCAATATAATCAGCTAAATGTACAGTGTTTACTATAAAATTTATAGTAAACTAAAGGTAAAAGAGTTCTTTGTTTTTACAATAGTACTCCAAATCGAAACATACCCAAAACTAAAAAACCCTCAACCAAATCTGATTGAAGGAATTTTAAACCATAAACAATTAAAATTTACTGTTTTAAAGATGCTAGCTATTCCAACTCTGTGAAATTCCCTAAATCCAACGTCCAGTCGTATTCTTTATAATTTACATCAGGGTCGGCATCTTCTGGGATACAATCATATTTTCTTAAATATCCAATTACACCTCCTCGATCTGAGAAATCTCCTTTGAACCAGCTAAAAAGTGTAGTCACATAAACTTCATCTTCGCTTTTATCATAATCAGTGGTTCTATTCAAAAACTGTTGGGTAATTTGATCCAACTCATCATCCAAGTCATAGGCACTATAAACGGCCACATAAGGACATGAAGTGGCACCACAGTTTAAGGCAAAATGTATTCTTCCATCTGTTTCCTCTACTCTGAATTGCTTTTCCAGTTTGCTTGCGAATGGGTCTTTCATAAAGCCCATGGATAATTTCACCACTGAACCTCTTATAATTCCATGCTCTATAAAATCAAGGCTAAGTTTCTCCCCTCCTACATTTACTAAATCCGCTTTAAAGAAATCGTTGCGATCTTCAAAAAGTGAAGGATCTTCTGTTAAAAGTATCTGCACATAAGCATTATAGGTATTGATCCAGAATGCCTTTATTTTATTATCAGTATCCAATGAATTTGCTAATTCATCTAATGGCAAGGCTTTATATTCATTCACATATTTATGGTAATCCGCATTATTTTTAACTGCTGCTATCAAATTCATACTTAATCGGACAAATTCATTGGGCTCATTTTTAATTTTGCTTTGCCCAAAGCTATGGAAGCCGACAAAAAGTAAATAAAAACTAAATAGTGTAAGGCTAAATCTTTTCATTATTGTTATTTCGTAAGTTATGTGAACGTAAATACGCATTATTTTAAATTACAGATGCCAGAAAGCTACAATAATAAAATAAGTGTCATTATTCCGACACTCAATGAAGAGGAAAATATTGGGGAATTGCTGCAATTTCTTAAGCAAAATGGAAAGGATCACATAGCCGATATCATAGTTTGCGATGCTAAAAGTGAGGATGAAACCACTGCAATTGCTAAAAAAATGGAGGTCAGGTAATCTGCTGCAAAAAAGCATCTAGAGCACATCAAATGAATGAAGGTGCAAAAATAGCTAAGGGGAATATTTTATATTTTGTCCATGCAGACGCAAGGCCACCTAAATCTTTTGCAACAGATATAATTAATTTCCTTCAGAAAGGATATGATTTTGGTTGTTATAGATTCAAATTTGATTCAAATCATCCCTTTTTGGCTGTGAATTCCTTTTTTACTCGCTTTAAAGTGCTTTGGTGCAGAGGTGGTGATCAGACTTTATTTATCAAAAAATCGGTTTTTGATGAAAATAATGGCTTCAATGAGGAATATGTAGTGATGGAGGATTTCGAGCTCATAAAAAGACTTTGGAAAAAATATAAATTCGGAATCATCCCTAAATCAGTGTTGGTGTCTGCCAGAAAATATGAGGACAATAGCTATTGGCAGGTGAACATCGCCAACCTGAAAATTTACCGAATGTTTATGAAAGGTTTTCATCCTCAGATTTTGAAAGAAAAGTATTTTCAGTTGATTAAACATCCTAAAGACTAAAAAAGCATATAAAAAATTAAATTCATTTAGTTAAGAATCATTTTCCTTGTTCTAATAACAAAATTCTGAACTTTCTTTTTATGATTCGAGTTTTTATGCTTTAATTTGAAAAACTTATCCAGAAAGACTGAGGGATTGGGCCCTTTGAAGTCTTAGCAACCCTTCCAATGCTTATGCAAAAGGAAACGGTGCTAACTCCCATCTTGGCATATTATTAGTCAGGAGAAGATAAGAAACAGCCTTTCTCACGGCACTTTCTGGATGCAAAATTTTAAATATTCAGAATGAGCCGATTTTCAAAATCAATTCTTAAAGATAAAATTTTAGTACTGGATGGTGCAATGGGCACTATGATTCAAAACTATAAACTCACGGAAGCTGACTACCGTGGCGAACGTTTTGCTGATTATCCTTCCGATTTAAAAGGCAATAATGATCTCTTATCCTTAACGCAGCCTCAAATCATTAAAGATATTCACAGAGCCTATCTAGATGCCGGTGCTGATATCATTGAAACCAACACTTTTAGTGGTACTTCTATCGCTATGGCAGACTACCAAATGGAAAAATTGGTTTGGGAACTTAATGAGCAATCTGCTAGAATTGCAAGAGAGGTAACGGAGGAATATTCTGATAAGCCTAGGTTTGTAGCAGGATCCATAGGCCCTACCAATAGAACTGCTTCCCTTTCTCCTGATGTAAACAGACCCGGATATAGAGCTACTTCCTTTGATGAATTAAAAATAGCTTATAAAGAACAAGCAGAAGCCTTAGCTGCTGGTGGGGTAGATATATTTCTTGTAGAGACTGTTTTTGATACCTTGAATTGTAAAGCTGCTTTAATGGCTATTCAGGAATTGAAAGATGAGAAAGGCATTGATATTCCAGTTATGGTTTCCGGAACTATAACTGATGCTAGTGGAAGAACTTTATCAGGTCAAACCGTAGAGGCATTTTGGAATAGTATTCGTCATTTTCCTTTGCTAAGTGTGGGATTCAATTGTGCTTTGGGTGCTGACCAGCTCAAAACCTACTTACAGCAATTAGCTAGGATTTCTGATGTAGCCATTTCCTGTCACCCAAATGCGGGATTGCCCAATGAATTTGGGGAATATGATGAAAGTCCGGCTGAAATGAGCGGCATTATCAAAAGCTATTTTGATGAAGGATTGGTCAATATCATTGGAGGCTGCTGCGGTACCCAACCTGAACATATCAAAGCCATAGCAGATTATGCTGCCAAATCTAAACCGCATAAAATATCTCCTCAACAAAAAATTATGCGATTAAGTGGACTGGAGCCGCTATCTGTTACCCCGGAAATTAATTTTGTGAATATTGGTGAAAGAACCAATGTATCAGGCTCAAAGAAATTCGCCCGTTTAATTCGGGAAGAGCAATTTGAAGAAGCTGTTGATATTGCCATTGACCAAGTAGAAGGTGGGGCTCAAATTATTGACATCAATATGGATGATGGTATGTTGGACGCGGTAAATGTTCTACCAAATTTCGTCAATCTTATCGCTTCCGAACCGGATATAGCACGACTTCCATTTATGATCGACTCTTCAAAGTGGGAAGTGATTGAAGCTGGTTTAAAATGTTTACAAGGAAAAGGAATTGTCAACTCCATCAGTCTGAAAGAAGGAGAAGAAGATCTTATCTCCAAAGCCAAAAAAATCAAAAATTATGGTGCAGCGGTAGTGGTAATGGCTTTTGATGAAGTGGGGCAAGCAGATACTTATGAAAGAAAAATTGAAGTTTGTAAGCGATGCTATGATTTATTGGTTAATGAAGCCGAATTCCCACCTGAAGACATCATCTTTGACCCTAACATCCTCACTATAGGAACAGGGATGGAAGAGCATAATAATTATGCAGTGGATTTTATCAATGCGGTCAAATGGATAAAAGGAAATTTACCACATGCCAAAACTAGTGGTGGAGTCAGCAATATCTCTTTTTCATTTAGAGGAAATAATATAGTCCGAGAAGCTATGCATTCCGCTTTCCTTTATCACGCCATCAAGGCCGGCTTGGACATGGGGATAGTCAATCCGGGCATGTTGGAGGTTTATGATGAAATCGATAAAGAATTACTGGATTATGTAGAGGATTTATTGTTCAACCGCAGATCAGATGCAACCGAGCGATTAATGGCCTATGCTGAAAATTTAAAGCCAGGGGAGAAAGCCGAAAAAGCAGCCCAAGAATGGAGAAGTTTAGAAGTTAATAAAAGATTAGAACATTCCTTAGTGAAAGGAATCACAGAATTTATTGACTCGGATACAGAGGAAGCAAGATTGAAGGCTGAGAAACCGTTAGATGTTATTGAAGGTCCATTAATGGACGGAATGAATGTAGTGGGTGATTTATTCGGTGCTGGTAAAATGTTTTTACCTCAAGTGGTGAAAAGTGCACGGGTGATGAAGAAAGCGGTGGCTCATCTATTGCCTTATATTGAAGCGGAGAAAAAAGCCCAAACCCCCTACCCCCCAAAAGCCCCCAAACCCCCAAAGGGGGCTGATAGTGCTCAGCACTGGCATACTGCAGACCCGATTCTTTATGGTTTGATGAAGGATTTTGCCAAAGAAATGAGGCATGATCATCCTACTCAGGCAGAAGAAATCCTATGGGATGTATTAAAAGGAAAACAACTTGAAGGATATAAGTTTAGAAGACAACATATAATAGGTCCTTACATAGCTGATTTCGTTTGTTTAAAAGAAAATTTAATAATCGAAGTAGACGGGCTTATTCATCAATTACCTGAGAATAAAGCGAATGATGAAGAAAGAACAAAATGGCTAGAAGAACAAGGCTACAAAGTAATCCGATTCACAAACTCAGAAGTCATCTCTCAATTAGATGTTGTCCTAAAAAGAATCCTAGAAGCACTGAAAACTCCCCCTTTGGGGGTTGGGGGGCTTTTGGGGGCGGAAGAACGTATAGAAGAGCAATCCGGTAAGGGCAAAATTCTAATGGCTACCGTCAAAGGTGATGTCCACGACATTGGCAAAAACATTGTTTCAGTAGTTTTGGCCTGTAATAACTATGAAATTATTGATTTAGGAGTGATGGTGCCCCTTCAAAAGATTTTGGAAGAGGCCGAAAAGCACCAAGTTGACATCATAGGATTGAGCGGATTGATTACCCCTTCTTTGGATGAGATGATTTATGTGGTCGAGGAAATGGAAAAAAGAGGCTTAAAAACTCCCGTTATGATTGGAGGAGCTACTACTTCAAGAATACATACGGCAGTGAAAATCAAGCCGAACTATAGTGGACCAGTAATTCATGTGAATGATGCTTCTCGATCGGTAACAGTTGCAGGTAAACTATTAGGGAAGGATAAAGAAGAATTTTATAAAGAAATAGAAAGGGAATATGCTGAAGCAAAAGCTGGGCATGGCAGAAGAGGTGAAAGCAAGAATTATGTAAGCATAGATGAAGCTCGTGCCAATAAATATAAAGTTGATTGGGACAGCTATAAACCACATGCTCCAAAGAAAATTGGTACTCAGGTTTTAAAAGATTATGACTTAAAAGAAATAGCGGAATACATCGATTGGACTCCTTTTTTCCAGACTTGGGAAATGAAAGGTCGATATCCTAAAATATTAGATGATACTGAAAAAGGAGTTGAAGCACGTAAGCTTTTTGCTGATGCACAGCAAATGTTGCAAGAAATAATTGATAATAAATTACTGACTGCTAATGCGATATTCGGGCTTTTTCCTGCTCATACGAAAAACCATGACAGCATTGAAGTCTTTGCTGATGCGGATAAAACCCAAAAACTCACAGAGTTCCATACGCTTCGTCAGCAAAATCAAAAGGGTGAGAAAAATCCTAATTATGCCTTTTCTGACTTCTTAGCTCCATCAGAAGCTAATTACGCGGATTACATGGGCTGTTTTGCCGTGACTACAGGAATTGGATTGGATAAACTAACAGCACAATATGAGGCTGATCATGACGACTATAACAGTATCATGGCAAAAGCATTGGCAGATCGATTAGCAGAAGCCTTTGCGGAACTATTGCACAAAAAAGTGAGAACAGAATATTGGGGCTATGCAGAAAATGAAACATTGGATAATGAAAGCTTAATTAAAGAACAATACAAAGGCATCAGACCTGCACCAGGTTACCCAGGTTGTCCGGACCATACCGAGAAAATCACATTGTTTGATTTGTTGGATGTAGAAAAAAATACTGGCATAAGCTTAACTGAAAGTCTTGCCATGTGGCCAACAGCTTCAGTCAGCGGTTTCTATTTCGGGCATCCTGAAAGCCGCTATTTCGGTCTTGGCAAAATCGGAAAGGATCAAGTGGAAGATATAGCCAAACGCAAAAATCAAGAATTTAAAGAAATAGAAAGATGGTTGAGACCCAATCTCAATTATTAAGCAGAACCTAGAATATAGACTTTGTCTTGACTCTTGGTTATTGAATTTAAAAACTAAAATATGAAGGTTACTGAACACATAAATAACGCAAAAAACACCGTATTCTCATTTGAAATATTGCCTCCACTTAAAGGGCAGAATATTAAGGCACTATTTGAAAATATTGAACCCTTAATGGAATTTAAGCCTCCTTTTATTGATGTCACTTACCACAGGGAGGAATATGTATATAGGGATAAAGGAAATGGATTATTAGAAAAGCGAACTACCCGCAAAAGACCTGGAACCGTAGGGATTTGTGCTGCCATCAAAAATAGATTTGATATTGATACTGTCCCACACATTATTTGCGGTGGATTTAGCAAAGAGGAAACTGAGAACGCTCTCATAGATCTTGATTTCTTGGGTATAGATTCAGTTTTGGTTTTGCGTGGAGACCCTATAAAATCAGAGAATAAATTTGTTCCAGATCCAAATGGACATGCTTATGCCATTGATTTGATGGAGCAAGTGGTCAATATGAATCAAGGAAAATACATAGACGAGGAATTACAATCAGCAACGCCTACAGATTTCTGCATAGGCGTGGCAGGATATCCTGAAAAGCATTTCGAAGCGCCCAGCATGAAATCCGACTTAAAAATTCTCAAGCAAAAAGTAGAAAAAGGAGCAGAATATGTGGTGACTCAGATGTTTTTTGACAATCAAAAGTATTTCGATTTTGTAAAGCTTTGTAGAGCCGAAGGAATCAATGTACCAATCATCCCAGGATTAAAGCCTATCACTTCATTAAAACAAATGTCTGCCTTACCAAGAACCTTTTACCTGGACTTGCCAGATGATTTGGTTGATGAATTGGAAAAGTGTAAAGACAATGCCGCTGCTAAAGAAGTGGGGATTGAATGGTGCATTCAACAATCAAAAGAATTGATTGAATTTGGTGCACCTTGTTTACATTATTATTCAATGGGAAAATCTGATCCTATTTATAGAATTGCAGAAGGGGTATTTTAAAAAAGCAACTTTTCCAAAGTTTTGAACTATGGAATGGATGACATTATTTTAACTAATAAATCAAGATTTAAGAGATTTTCTTTATTCTTAAAAAAACACTACATTTGTGTAAATATTTTCAACCTTAAATACAACCCTGTGAAGTCATTTCTTAGATTGAGCTATGCAATAGTTATTACCCTCTTTACATCTTGTAATTTAAACGAACCTTCGGATATTTTAGAATCTGAAATTAAATCTAGCATTCGGATTGACAAATATGATTTACCCGTCATTAATGAATCTTTAAACGATTTCATTAAAAAAAATGGAGATGAATTTGACCTCTCCAGCAATCCTTTTTTTCAAAGCATCAATAGGAAGCAAATTGATGATCTTACTGTTTTGTTTTCCAGCAAGGATATAATACGAAAATCAGAAAACTATACCGTTAAGGCAAGTGAGATATTTGACTTATCTAATTCCAGATCAACACAATTAATTATAGAAGGAGAAACCTACCATAATGTGATTCATTGCATAAATCAAGAATATGCAGACTTTTCAAAAAATCCTATCATTGCCATATCAGCTACTTTTGATATTGATGACGAACATCTAGATTACATACCAGCTTACAGAATAAACGAGAGTGGGTATAAGACTGAATTTTTTATTGGAGAAAGTCATGCTGATTCCTTGGATATACCTATATACATATTTGCATCGCATTCAGATGCTTTGATACCAGCAGATAATGATGAATATGAAATAGACTCAGTTTCAAATAATTTGACACAAAATACCGCATCAAGAGTAATGTATCCCTCTTTCAACATTTTGGAATATCAAATTAACTATCGTTACGAAAATGACCGCAAAAGTGAATATAGAATTAGCTTTCTACATCATTACGCAGGTCCTCAATTTTGGCAAAATAATGATAAGAAAGGTCATTATATAGATAATATTCATAAACGGGATGTTGGGAAAAGACTTTACGATGCAGCCGATAATCCTTCTTTTACTCCTGGTTTTTACGGATTAACATATTACGGGACTTACGTCTGTACTTTTGAGTGTGATTGGGCTCAACCAGTTCGATATGTGGGGGTTGATGGACCCGAAGGTGTTCAATACCATCAAATCAGAATGAAAGGTAGTGATCAATTTTATCAAAGAATTTACGTTCCAGCGCAGTATAATTATATTAGGATTCATACCACATCTGAAAAAGGATACTTTAGTTGTAATATTATTTTATAAAAAGGCCATGAGTAAATATTTAGCTATTCTATTATTCTTTATTCACTTCTCATCTTTCAGCCAAAAGGCATGGAACCTTGAAATAGAAGGAGGTGCATCCTTAAGTACTACATTAAGATATTCACCGTGGTCAACACAGTGGAATGGTAACTACCTAGGAAATGTCTATGCAGAGTATGAAAAGAAAAATATATCTTTTGGTACTGGTATCTCATTCTATTCTATAGGAGGAAAATATAAACAATATATTGATAATAATATTGGGTGGATAAATAAAATTGGATTTAAAATACATAATGTAGGCATTCCAATTTATACAAAATATCAATCAGGATCTTGGTCTTTTACTTTAGGACTAGTCCCCTCAATTACTGTTTATGCAACGGGCTCTGACAATAATGACCATGAAATTAATGGTTCCAGCGTTAACATAATAACAAAAAGAATTAATTCCAGAACCCAACATTTCAATAGTACTAATGTTATAAAACCCTTTACATTAGCTTCATATTTTGCTTGTAAAAGGTACTTGAAAAATATCAATCCCTCCTACTTTGTTGGAATGAGATATGGAGTAGATGTTACTAGATCACTCAACTATACTGATTTTAACAATTCTGGCGTAGATAAATTTCATAGTATTAGTATTATTTTAGGTAAAAAATTCAATCTTACCCAAATGTGATTTTTTACGGTGGTAATCATAGGTTTTAAAAATATATACACTACAAAACTGCCAAAACAAAATAGCACCATTAAAGTGAATGGTGCTATTTAACATACTTTTTAAGCTATAAATTTTGTCAAATACAAGACTATATTGATCTCAAATCTTAATACAAAGCAGGAAATTGCTCTGGATCAAATTCATGCATCATTTCATAAACTCTATCAAAAACATCTTCCACCTGTGGTTTACTGAAATAATCTCCATCTGAAGCATAAGCTGGCCTGTGCTCTTTTGAAGTGATGGTAATCGGCTGTGCATCTAAGTATCTGTAAGCTTTTTGCTCTTCCAATACTTTCTGCATCATGAAGCCTGTTGCTCCACCTGGCACATCCTCATCAGCAAAAACTACTCTATTGGTCTTTTTCACTGATTCAACTATACTATGATTAATATCAAATGGCAATAAAGTCTGCACATCTATCACCTCACAGGAAATTCCCTGATCTGCCAATTGATTAGCTGCATCCATAACCACTCTGCACATGGAACCATAAGTCACGATAGTCACATCACTTCCTTCTCTTATTACTTCTGGTTGCCCTAAAGGAACTGTAAATTCCCCAACATTTTCTGGTAAAGATTCTTTCAGTCTGTAACCATTTAAACATTCAATAATCAAAGCAGTATCATCGGATTGCAGCATGGTATTATAAAACCCAGCTGCTTGGGTCATATTTCTTGGCACTAAAACATAAATCCCACGAATGGCATTTAAAATCATGCCCATAGGCGAACCTGAATGCCAAACACCTTCTAATCTATGACCTCTAGTACGGATAATTAGTGGCGCTTTTTGTCCACCTTTGGTTCTATATTGAAGACTAGCCAAATCATCAGACATAATCTGAATGGCATATAATAAATAATCTAAATATTGAATTTCAGCAATCGGTCTTAAGCCTCTTAAAGCTGTTCCAATTCCTTGTCCTAAAATGGTACACTCACGAATACCGGTATCCATCACTCGCAATTCACCATACTTTTCTTGTAAACCAGCAAATGCCTGATTTACATCTCCGATTTTACCCACATCTTCACCAAAAGCAAAAACTTTTGGATCGCGAGCTAAAGCTTCATCAAAGCAGGCTTGCAGAACCTCTCTCCCATCTACCTTTTTAGGGTCATTAGAATATTCGGCATTAATTACTTCCACGTTTAAGGCTGACTCATCCGATTCGCTATACAGATGTGAACTGTAGCGATCATGTCCTTCCTCTATTACGGCATTTTGCCAATTAACTAGCTTTTGTTTAGCTTCACCTTCATGCTTTATCACCAAACGTAAAGCTTTTTTAACTGCTTTTATATTATCTAGCCTTAATGGATTCATGGCTGATTTAAGCTCAGAGGCAATATCAGCAATCTCACTTTGACCTGATTCTTCAGCTAAATCATTTAATAAGCCTAAAGCTTCTTTCTGCTGATCTTTTATTTCTCCAATAAAAGCTTTCCAGGCAGCATCTTTAGCATCTTTCGCTGTTTTCTTAGCTTCTTCCTCTATCTCATCTAATTCCTTTTCTGAGGCAATTTTATGATCAAGAATATATTTTCGGAATTGACTTAAACAATCGTATTCTGCTTCCCATTCCAGTCTTTCTTTAGATTTATAACGCTCATGAGAACCTGAGGTAGAATGACCTTGCGGTTGTGTCATCTCTAACACATGAACCATTGAAGGAACATGCTCTTCACGAGAAATTTTTGCTGCTTTTTGATAAGTATCAACTAAAGCTTCGTAATCCCAACCTCTAACCGTTAAGATTTCATATCCTTTTTTATCTTTTGTTCTTTGAAAACCAGCCAAAGCTTCTGAAATGCTACCTTTAGTCGTATGGAATTCTTGTGGTACACTGATACCATAATGATCATCCCAAACTGAAACCATCATAGGAATTTGCAAAACTCCTGCAGCATTAATAGATTCATAAAACATCCCTTCAGAAGTAGAGGCATTCCCTATTGTTCCAAAAGCGACTTCATTTCCATTGATGGAATATTGCTCAAATTCCTTTTTATTTAGTTCTTTATTTTCTCTGAATAATTTAGAAGCAAAAGCTAATCCGACCAATCTCGGCATTTGTGCAGCTGTGGGCGAAACATCCGATGAACTATTCTTGCTATCGGTCAATTTGGTATATTTCCCAGCTTCATCCAACATTCTAGTAGCGAAGTGGCCATTCATTAGACGACCAGCAGAGGCAGGATCAGCATTAACATCCGTATGCGCATAGAGTTGTGCGAAATATTCTTGTATGCCCAACTCACCAATGGCGAACATGAAAGTTTGGTCACGATAATAGCCTGAACGAAAATCACCATTTTTAAAGGCTTTAGCCATAGCCAATTGAGCCAATTCTTTCCCATCACCGAAAATACCGAATTTGGCTTTGCCCATAAAAACCTCTTTACGACCCATCAGACTGGCATGTCTACTCTCCCATCCTAATCGGAAGTCGTTTAAAATTTCTGCTTTAGAAATACTTAACTTATTCTTTTTATTGCTTTTGGTGGTTGTCATCAGCTTTGTGTTTTATTGAAAATAAAGACTCACTTTAAAAGTAAGTTCAACAAAAATAACCAAAATGATGAGGCTTTCAAATCCTAATTTATCAGTTGAGCCTAACAAGTGTTTGGAAAGCATAAGTCAGTTTATATTTCCGCCTTTTATCATTCTGTCAAAATAAAATTTCACCAAACAAACCTTAACAATAATTATTCAAAATAAAATATTAATTTGAATTTGAAATTATTAAATAAAGCACCTTAAAAAAGTATAAGCAAAGACTGTAATTTCTATTGTTTGCTTTATATTTGCCCCCATTAGGAAACATTAAAATTATTTTGTTATGATCATTGGGGTACCAAAAGAAATCAAAAACAACGAAAACCGTGTCGCCTTGACACCGGCCGGTACACAAGAGTTGGTCAAAAGAGGCCACCAAGTATTTGTACAGGCTACTGCCGGAGAAGGAAGTGGTTTTTTGGATGAGGATTATGTAGCATCAGGTGCTCAAATTTTACCTGACATTCAAAGCACTTATGCGAAAGCTGAGATGATTATGAAGGTAAAAGAGCCAATTGAAGAGGAATACGAATTGATTAAAGAAGATCAATTGGTGTTCACTTATTTCCATTTTGCGGCTTA
>QNXU01000211.1 GCA_003973485.1 Bacteroidota bacterium
ATAAAAAACAAAGGATAGAAAATGGTAATATGGAAGATTGGGAAGCCATGATTGATATTAATGTGAAAGGCTTATTATACGTTTCCCAACCCATCATTAAGAAAATGATCGCTCAAAAATCAGGTCATATTATCAATATCGGCTCTGTTGCAGGGAAAGAAACCTATCCAAATGGAAATGTATATTGTGCTTCCAAACATGCTGTAGATGCTTTAAATAGCTCCATGCGAATGGATTTGAATAAATATGGCATTAAAGTTTCGCAAGTAGCACCTGGTTTGGTAGAAACTGAATTTTCTTTGGTTCGATTTAAAGGAGATGAAGATCGATCTAAATCAGTTTATGAGGGATTTGATGCTCTAAAAGCAGAAGATATTGCCGATTTAATTTTATTTATGGCTACTCGACCTGCACATGTGAATTTAGCAGATGTGTTGATTTTCCCAACTGCTCAAGCGGCTTCTACCATGGTGAATAAGTCTTAGAAAGGTTATTAGGTGAATAAGTAATGAAGTTTTGAAGTGATGACCTGATTGAAAGCTAAATTTTAGCTTAAATTATCCCTTTGAGCAATAATTTCATTAATTCTATTTTTAAGATCTTCCTTTTGAGCAGAGTTAAGGATGCTTCCATCAGAAAGTTGCGTGCTCATTAATTTAATTATCTCATCTAATTCTTCACATGAATTAAATAATTTATCCATCAAGTCTTGTGTTTTAGGATCAGTAGTTTCCATTCTGATCAAATCTGTTAATCCAAGAACTCTAGCCAAAGGCGCTCTGAGCAAATGGGAATTAATAAATGCATATTCTGTCAATTGATAGTTTCTTTCTTCTAACTCTTCCGTTCTATTCTTCACCATTAAATCCAAGCCATCATTCATGGACGTTAATTCCTCATTTGCATGATTAAGTTCCTCGATAGTACTTCTTAATTCTTCAGTACGCTCACTCACAACATCCTCTAGTTTTGTAGAATATTTTTTCAACCTTTTGCTATAATTAAATTGAATCAAAAATAAAGTCACCACAAGCAAAGAAGTAACCAACTCAAAATGGAGAGATTGACCTAATTCTTTATAAAAGGGAATGAAATCAGTATTATTTAACCCTAACAATTGATTAGTTATAATGAAAATAGGTACTAAAAAAACAGTATAATAGATTACAATTCCCAAAGCACAAAGCAATATGCTTCTAATGATTTCATCAGTAAGTCTTTTCAAAAGTAAATGGTAATAGGTGCCAAAAAAGGCTAAACCACCAGCATGCATCAAAATAGTAGAATAAATCGAGCCTTGTTCTGGTGTTGTTAAAGCAGAAATGACAACAGAAATAATTAAATAGAATGGATTAACAAGATAAAAAACACTAATCAGTAATGGAATCTCATTCAGACTGCTAATAGCAGCAGTAAAGCCTGGAATATTAAATTTGACCAGACTTAAAAGTGCAGATAGCAATCCAAATATGACACTAAGTATCATATCCCGAAAATGTTGATTTTTTAATAGATTCTTATCCAAACACCCTTAATTTAAAAATAAAGCTAACAACCAATATCTAATTTTCTTTGTTTAAATCTTGTATTAATTTAGTGGCCTCTTCAAAATCTGAAGCATTTACATACAAATCCACTGCATTAGGAGAAGCTCCAAATCCAGCCATCAAAGCTGATTGAAATTCATTCTTAATTATAGAAGGAATACCGATTTTAGCTAATTCCGAACGAATTCTGTTAATATTGATTTCAGTATCGCTGTAAACCCTCACCATGTCTGCATATTTGTTCTCCATAGTATTAAAGATAAGGAAAAAATAGCATGTCTTTCAATATTATGTTTTAAACCATAATACTTAGTTAGAATTAAAATCCATGTAAATTAACATCCGTTATTTCTGCTAAAGGGATTTCATGTTTCATTTTCTTTTGAATCACTTCAAAGTGGTGTTGCTCTTCAGGGGAAATTAATGAGATAGCCTCTCCGGAGTGCTCGGCTCTACCAGTTCTTCCTACTCTATGGACAAAATCTTTTGGCGAACGAGGCAATTCATAATTGATCACAAAAGGTAAATATTCAATATCAATACCCCTCGATAAAAGATCTGTAGTCACTAGAACATTCACTTTTCCTTCTTTGAACTCTTTTAATGATTGGTTTCTTGCATGCTGACTTTTCTTACTGTGAATCGCCATTGCCTCAATGCCATTCTTCCTTAATTTATCGGCTACTTTATCTGCCGTGGTAATGGAAGATGTGAAAACCATGACCTGCTTCAATTCTTTTGACTTTATCAAATAGCGAAGAAATGGTCCTTTCTTATCTGGCTCAACCGCAAAGGCAGATTGTTTAATTAGTGTAAGATCTTCTTCCTCACTTTCTATTTTTATAATGGAAGGTTTGTTGAGATAAAGCTGATTTAATTTTTGTATATCAGGGCTTAAAGTTGCAGAAAACAGTAGTTTCTGAGCCGTTCCAGGTATAAGCTTCAAAATATTGTCTAACTCTTCTTTGAAGTTAGAATTTAATAATTTATCTGCTTCATCAATCACTAAAAGTTGCAAACTGCTCAATTTTAAGGCGTTTGAGGAAACTAAATCTAACAGTCTACCTGGCGTTGCAATCAATATCTTCACCTCTCCCATTGCTTGCATCTGTGGATTGATTGAAGTTCCACCGAAAGCAGTAATGGTTTTATTTTGATTTCTATTCGTATCAACAAACAGCTTAAAAACCTCCAGAACTTGTTGAGCCAATTCACGGGTAGGTACAAGAATTAAGACTTGCGGTTGACGGTTTCTAGCTTCAGGATAAAAATTCAGCTTAGTTAAAATAGGCAAAATATATGCTAAAGTTTTACCAGACCCTGTTTTTGCTATTCCTAATATGTCTTTGCCTTCCAGCGCCTTTGGAATTACTCCACTTTGAATAGGAAACGGATTTGCTATTTTTAGTTTCTTTAGGGTAGTGCTTAATGATAATGGTAAGTTAAATTCGGAAAATGACATATAGGTGAGCTTTATAAATTATTACACAAATTTATTCAATTTTCATCATGAATTACTCTAAATATGAGATATAATACTTGAGACTTAATTCAGCTATCATAATCAAACTTAATTTCCGTAGCTTTGCAATATGATTCAAAAAATCAAATCTCAGGCTGAAATGCTAGCCAAACTGGGCATAAAAGGATTAAATCCTATGCAAAAAGAAGTGCAGCAAGTGCTCAAAACTTCTGAAGATACCATCCTACTTTCGCCTACTGGCAGTGGTAAAACATTGGCTTTTTTATTGCCAATTATAGAATCGCTAGACCCTGAATGTAAAGAAATTCAAGTACTAATAATCGTTCCTTCACGTGAATTAGCTTTGCAAATTGAGCAAGTAGTGAGAGAATTGGGAAGCGGATATAAAGCCAATGCCATTTATGGCGGAAGAGCTGGGGCTAAAGATAAAATTGACCTGCAACATCCACCTGCTATTTTAATCGGAACCCCTGGAAGAATCGCTGACCATATTGACAGAGAAAGTTTTGCTGTGAAAAGTATCAAAACATTGGTGTTGGATGAATTCGATAAATCACTGGAAATTGGTTTTGAAAAAGAAATGAAGGCCATCGTTTGGGAGCTTCCGCAAGTAAGAAGAAAAATTTTAACTTCTGCCACTGAACCAAAATCTATCCCAGAATTCATTGGTTTAAGAGACCCTTTCTATATCAATTATTTGGATGAAAAGAGTAATAAATTAACTATCAAGGTCATAAAATCTCCTGATAAGGATAAGCTGGATACACTCGGGCAATTAATTCATAAATTAGAAGGTCAGCCAGGTATTGTTTTTTGCAACTTCAAAGACAGCATAGTAAGAGTTAGTGAATATTTAGATAAGCTTAAAATAAACCATGGTTGCTTTTTTGGTGGTTTAGATCAAAAAGATCGGGAAAGAGCCTTAATAAAATTTAGAAATGGTAGCTATCATTTATTACTAGCCACTGATTTGGCCTCAAGAGGTCTTGACATACCAGAAATAAAATTTATTATTCATTATCATTTACCCATTAAAGCAGAGGAATTCACCCATAGAAATGGAAGAACAGCCCGTATGCATCAATCAGGTGTGGCTTATGTTTTAGAAGGAGCGGAAGAAAAACTTCCTCATTTCATAGAAGCAGATTATATCTCATTCCAAGAAATAGATAATACGAACACTGATACAATAGAATTTCAAACGCTATTCGTTTCGGGAGGAAGAAAAGATAAAATTTCAAAAGGAGATATTGCCGGTTTGTTTATGAAAGAGGGCAAACTTCAGAAAAAAGACATTGGGATTATTGAATTAAAATCAGACTGTGCTTTTGTGGCCATAAATGCAGCAAAGGCAAATAATTTAGTAAAGAATCTGGATAATAGCAGATTGAAAAAGAAAAAAGTAAGGATTAAGATTGTTTAAAAAAGAAAAAGCCCAAGCGAGACGCATGAGCTAGGTAACACAGTTAATAAAAAGACCCAACTGGTTCAAGCGTCTCGCTTGGACCACTCCTCAGATTGCCACCAAAATTTCACCTAGGAATAGCATAAATTTCTTCCTGTCTGCCATCGATATAATAGATTTCTTCTCCATCAAAAAAGGCTTCCTCTTCCAGCATAATGCGGATTTCCTTATTCCATTCTTGAATAAAAACGGCCGCATTCAATTCTATGGAATATGCAGTGTTGGGATACAAGGGATAATCACCACTTCCAGAGACACCTCCCTGAGCATCCCACATTCCGATGGTGGGACCAGCTGCATGGCCATGATAACCAATTGGATGGGTATAAATAGTGGGTTTTAAACCTGCTGATTTGGCTTCTTCCAAGGCAGATAAAAGCATTTCATTGCCTGTTCTACCAGTTTTAAATTGATTGGTTAAATGATCTTGCACCTTTTTACCTTCTTCAAATGCTTTTACCAGATAATTAGGAATTCTGTCTTCTCCAGGCTTTAGAACATAAGCATGTTGCTGAGTATCTGTATTCAATCTTAAATAAGTAATCCCAAAATCCACATGCAGTAAATCCCCGGGCTGAATGATTTGCAAATCAGGTCTTTTACTAAAGCTTCTCAAATGGTCGAAGCTCTCTGGGTCTGCTCTCTGAACATCTACTGTGGGGTGAAACCAAGTCCTTAAGCCCAATTTGTTAATTTCCTGACGATACCACCAAACTAAATCATCGGTAGTACTAACGCCAGGTGTAATGGCTTCCAATGAAAATCCTTTCGCTATTATTTTATGGGCAATATTGCAAAGCTGCTCATAAATCACTCTTTCTCTTTCCGTTCTGGTTTCTAGCCAACCAACAGCTAATTTTTCGGCTGAAACGATCTTCTTTTGTTGTGCTTTTGATAAAGCATTCATCAATAAGTCATATTCTGATTTCACCAGACCATCAGCATGTGAAAAGTCATTAGACATATTTACCCCAATTTTCATAGGATTTTTCTCTTCTATAATTTCTGCCAATCGCTTCCACTGGTCAGGCTGTGTATCCGGATTCCAAGCTCTTTTAAAGATCTCGCCTACATCATATCTAGCAACTGCTTGCGTTTGCAGTTCAGCACCTTCATCAGGCTGATAAATTACCAGCATAGTAGTTCTTCTAGCCGCCATCCATGTAGACGGTAACATGGTTTTGATTACCGGATCTTCATTATATTCACTAGAAATAATGAGCCACATATCAATCTCCGATCTTTCCATAATTTCAGGAAGCACTGTCTCGAAACGTTCTTTCAAAATTTCATCTTCTACTTTTGCCTGCTCCTCTAGACTAAGTATTTCTGGATATTGAGCCAAACTGCTATTGACAAAGAAAAATGACAGTAAAAAGACTAATAAATATTTATTTTTCATGATTTATAAGTTGAATGAATAGACAGGATTATAATTTTCAATATAGTAGAATTTATCGAATGCCTAATCTAAGATTGTGGAATATCTAATGGTTCTTTCTTAATTAATCTCAGTCAAAACGGTATAGCTATTTAATTTTCCGTTTTTATCATATTGCTCTGATCTTACGACCCCTACATTTTCAGCAATCCATTCCACATTTTTAGTTTCTCTTGTAATCATAGCATCAAATTTTATGATGGAATTAATTTTCCAAGCTTCATAATTCCCTGCGGGCACTTCAATATTTTCTTTAGCCATCACTTTTCTATCCTGAATTTTTATTTCCATAGAAATTGGCATTGGACCTTGAACTGAAATATTCACACCTCCATCTTCCAAATATTGACCTGCTTCCAGATTTTCTGGAATAGTAATGGCCTCAAATTCCATTTCAACCTCCATATTTTTGAAGCTTTCCATCGTTTCCTCTGGAATATATTTTGACATATCCATTTCAACCACGCCATCTTTGCAGGTAAACTCCACCTCTTTTTCCATCACCATTTTGTCTTTTTTATCATAAGACGTCAGCATTACATTGGCTGTTATCGTCCCATCTTCATCGCTTACGGAAAGCACCTCATAACTTTGCTTGCCTCGATATTTGTCCTTTGCATTATAATTGGCGGTTGTCCATTTCCTGCCTTCATCAAGAAGCAAATAAGGATTGCAATCTGACTGAGCTAAGGATTTAAGGGGCATTGATAAAATAAAAATAAGGGCAAGTGTTTTGATAAAAGTTTTCATAGTCTGGTAAATAAGTTTTTACCAAATTACGATTTTATCTTGATAGTGGCAATAACGTATAAGTTGTGGAAAACTTTAATTTTTGGTTTATTGGCACAAGCGAGATGCTTGCTCCTGTGCAGAGGAAAAATTAAAAGAAATTATTGCTCAACCTGAACATCCACTAACATATAGGAAAAGATATTGCCTCTTGATGACATCAACTGAAAATACAGTCCTTCTCTGGTTACTTCATACCTGTTTTGATAAACCTTATCATCAGGAAGTTCTATTTCCTCTAATACTTTAAATTCATTATTTATAATTTGTAAATAATATTCCTTTTCATCTTTAGTTTCATCGATTACTCTTATTACCCGGTAGTATAAATCACGAAACTTATCGTATATAATGGGATGATATGTGTCACCTAAGAGTGAACTTTTCATAACATCCCGCAAAGTACCATTTTGATTAATGTCTACCACAGAATCTATCTTCTTGGATTTTACCATATTAGCGCTAATTGAACTATCCTTTAAATCATACACATAAATAGTCGAATGATTTGGAAATGAGTAAACCAATCGGTCTTCCAACTCTATAATGGAAGGTTTGTCCAAAATTCCGTAATTAATTCCAGACCGAAATAATTCAGGATACGGTAAAAAAGGATCAATTTCTACGGATTTAGTATCAAAATTTAATTTGCAAAAAAGCGGAGCTGTATAAAATTCAGGAGTGTTCGCCTCTAAATTTACTGGGTATAACCGCATATAGACTGACTTTTGATCTATCGATAATTCTCGTTTTATCGTATAACTTATAGTAAATCCTCCACCAATTATATATTCATTGTTGAGGTCTTCAGCCAAATTTGAGTAATTAACTCTCTCTAAAACCTTTCCATTGTGATCAATGGTGATCCATTCAGGTACGGTCTTTAAATAAATTTTATCTTCTAAAAGCAATAATTCGCTTAACGTTTTAATTCTAGAAGGCCCATCTCTTTCTAATTTGATGGTTTGTTTGGTTTCCTTACTGTGGAGATCAATGAATTGCAAAGAGTGATTAAAGTGATTATAGCCGACAAATAAATTTTCTTCATCCAGAATATCGTAAATGGCATAATAGTCTAAAAATTCAGCAGAGATTTTAAATTTAACTGTATCGACATTAATTTGATAGGTATGTTGACTCGAATAATTGCCACCACATCCTGTAAAGAGGACATAAATAAAAGTTAATAGTAAGCAATTTACCAAAGCTGATATAATGAAATTTGATGTATCTCGCATTCAATAGTGGTATGTTAAAGGAACCGGAAACTCCAAAATAGTTTCCGGCCAAAGTTTTACTAACAACCTTCCAAGATAGTTATTTGTGTATTAGATCCAGGTGCACAATTATTCATTTTGTCAAAAGAGGCATCTACTATATTGGATTCACAAATAATATAAGAATCATCGCATGTATCACAAGTCATGCAATTTCCATCTGGCAATCCTTGAGAAGACAAATAATTTGCTAAACCTAAAAATCCAATAGTCAAAATTAAACTAACTTTTTTCATAATTATTTATTTTAGTTGAACATTATTTACTGAAGGAAATTAGTAAAAAAAAAAAATGGAAACCAAAAATTCCACAACTAAACAATTAAAACTATTTAATAAAATAAAAGTCAATCTAAATATCTATCCAATAATTGCTTTTGGGTAGAATTAAAAATAAAAAATCGCTAAATTTTATCGATCAACTCAGCCTTCATCTTCTCCATCACCTCTTCTTTCAATTTCGGAAGGTCTTTCTGGGTCAATCCTTCCGTTGATATAGGGGGCAAAATTTGCACATGCACTTTACCGGGCTTCATTAAAAAGCTACTGGGCTTCATCAACTTGGCTGCATCTTTTATTACGATGGGTAAAATTGGAGCTTGGGCATCAATAGCAATTCGAAAAGCTCCGTCATAAAATCGTTGTAAGGGCTGATCTGTTCGGTTCATGGTTCCCTCAGGAAATACTAAAATGGAGGATTCATTTTCCAGAACCTCATTTAATCTTTCTTTACTTTTTTGTCTGCTTGTCGGATTTGATCGGTCCACCACTTCGGTTATCATTTTAATCAAAAATCCAAAAATCGGGATTTTAGTCAATTCTTTTTTAGCCAAGGCCTTAAAAGGGGCATCAATAGCTTGCGCAATGGCAGGTGTATCTAAAAAGGAAGTATGATTAGAAATGACCACATAGTTTTCCTTTTTATTGAAATTTTCAGTCCCCTTTATTTTGTAGATGATTCGGTTGAAAGTACTAAAAAGTAATGACCATAATCGAATTGCCTTGAAACTAAGATGTATGCCTTTTTTATGGATCATGGGCGGTATTAAAAACACCGGAAAAAGGATAATCATAAAGATATGAAAAATGAGCAGTGCCCATAAGGTATAAATGAATTGGAAAAATTTCAGCATTGAATCTCGAACAATATTTTTAATCAAAAACAAATATGCTGAAATTTCCTGTTTTAGGTATAATTTTCTTTGGAATAAATGGATTGCTATATATTACCAATCCAATTTCAGAAGATTCCGGATAATTTTAGTCTCATTTCCTTCATCATGAGAATAAAATTTCCGGAATGACCTTCTTAGCCCCGGTCGGTGGCTCACCGACCGGAAGAGCAGAAAAGATTGATATTTGGTTGAGATGATGGCTTCCCTAACGTCATTGATTTCATTTTAATGACAATCGCTTTCTTTCTCTTTTGAAGTTCTTCAGAATTTTCCAAGTGTTGTTCTTTGCGTAATTTATATGCAGTGAAATCACCTACTAAACATGATAAACGCTCCCCAATAATATGGATGTTTATATTCATTCAACATTGCCAATTGTGCTGAACGGAAAGCATCAGGAATGGCTTTTCCTTGCACGTTTTCCCTATAAAACCCTGACATCAATTTTTGGGTAGCAGTATCATCCACTTTCCATAAACTCATCACTAGTGATTCTGCTCCAGCTACTATAAAAGCTCTTTGTAAACCGTAAACGCCCTCTCCTGCTTTCACATCTCCTTTCCCAGTTTCGCAGGCAGAAAGCACTACCATTTCCGTATTATTTAAATTCAGGTTTATGGCTTCATAAGCCGAGAAAAATCCGTTATCACTTTGATTAAATGATTGTGAACTTCCTGAGGACTCTCCTGACCCTGCCCCTGTTAACAATAAGCCTGAACGCAACAAAGGGTTTTGTCGGATATATTGCAACTGCACCCCAAACAAATTATCATTTGCTTGTTTATCTTCCAAAAAGTAACCGTGACTTGCCAAATGCAGATATTTAGGGGATTGCACTTGCTTTAAGTTGGATTCATTAGCCTCACTGCTCAAATATTTTTGCATTTTCATGCTAGAAGAAAGGTATTTTGAAATATCCTCAATCTCCTTTCTAGTTCCTGGAAGCTGAGCAATATTTTGACTATTAAAATTAGGATCTCCCATTAAAAAGGCCGTCCGTTGACCTGAATAGCCAACTGATTTCTCATATAAAACATCATTAGGATGTCCTAAGTAGCGAATATCATAGTCTTGAATCAAATATTTTCCATTTGGCTGCTGAAGCGTATTCATATTGACCTGATTGTAAATTCCATCTGGAGAAATGTAAATTCTACTGGCATTACCAATAACATCTGCCATACTCTTCCAATATTGAGAATAGGAATAATCATCTTTCATTTTTTGATTGATGACGTTATTATAGTATGAATAATAGCGATTCTCTAAAAGATTGCCTTCTCTATTAATGATTATACTTGGTTTTTCCTGCCCCTTTTTTAAAATCACGTATGCATAAGCATTATCATTTGTCAGTTGCTGATCAAAAATCGGATATTGAACAATTTCAATCATTAGCTGTCCTGGTTTTAATTGGTTAAGAATAGTTTTGTAATCTGTATTCCTACCTTCATAAGCAGTAGAAAAAGCATCTGATTTTACAGATAAATCTCTTTCCGTTTGATTTGCCTCATTTTCCAGAGAATCTACATTAAGGTTTTGTTCCTTAATTTCTTCATCACTTAGTGCATAAGCATTAGCCAATTGTTGTTTTTGATCGAGCCACTGCTCATAAAGATTAGTTAATTCCTCATCATTTTCACTATAGATTGTATTTCTCAAAGCCGTAGAAGCACTTAATAAAATACCTTTGGTGGCTAGTCTATAGCGCATAAAATCCTCTAGCAATTCAGGATATTCCTCATGATTTTCCAATGCAAAATTGTAGAATCTGAAAAAACGAGGCTTTAGTTGCTCCCAATATTTTGTTTTTTCAGCTTCACTCAAAGCCGCGAAATAATCCTTTATAAACTCCTGACTAGTTTCCATTACTCTTTTGAAATAACTTTTAGCTGATTCGGTTTGCCCATCAGCCCAAAACCACAAAGCCAAATCTTCTTGACTTTTCACCACTTTTGGATGTGTTTTGGATAATTTTCGTTCCCGAGTATATAAAGCTGATTGCAACAATGGTTCGGCTTTTTCATTCTCCCCTAAAAAACGGTAAAGATTTCCTAAATCTGACTGAGTTCCAGCAGTAGTCAAATGTTCTGAACCAAATTTATCTTCGTAAATCTCCAAAGCTAAATTTAAAGCCTCCTCAGCTTTATCATACTCTCCCTTTTGAACATAAAGCGCAGCAATATTAGATTTCATGTGGGCATAATCAGGATCGTTTTTAGCATTCAATTTCAATCTACTTTCCTGTAAATCTAACACTTCCTGAAAAGTATTCTCCGCTGTTTCTAAATCACCATTTTCTTGTTCAAGTATGGCTTTATTAGTTAAAAATTGAAGATATGTACTGTTCTTTTCTGTCAGGCTTTCTTTTGCAATATCTGTACATTCTTGCATTAAGCCCAAAGCTTCATCTACTCTTCCCATATATTGATTTAAAATAGCCTCATTATTCAAATAAATGGCATAGGGCAACATTTCATTTTCTTTTTCTGAATTAAGATTTTTGCCCAAATGTTTGATTATTTTTTCTGCCTCTAGGTAGTTTCCCAAATTAATTTGCAGTACGGCATAATTATTTAATTCAGCCAAAAAGCCAATACTATTTTTGCCTTGAAGCTCTTCCCATCAATCAAGTGCAGATTGAGTAAATTCCTCAGCTTTTGTAAACCGTCCCATGTCACTATATAGCAGCCCTAAAAGTCCTATCGTTTTCAGATAATTGGGTTCATTTGTGGCAGAAATCTGCTCATATTTCAATTTTGCTAATTTCAAATTTGTTTCGGCCAAAAATTGATTGCCCATATTATAATTCAAACGACCAAAATCATAAATATCTCTAGCAGCTTCTAAATCTGTTTGTGGCTCATCATCCCTTAAGAGAAAATTAGCAGTTTTTATTAAGCCCTCACCTTTTTGTTGATTCTCAAAAGACTCCGTTTTATCCAAAAATGCTATAGCATAATTGAAGGAAAGTGTATCATAACTCTCCCTTTTTTCTTCCGTTTTCTCTCTTAATTTATCTTTAACAATTTCTTCAGCTTTCTTTTTAAGTACGCTTCCAACCCCAAACTGTGCAATCGCATTATGCGTAAACAAGGCAAATACTAAGTAAATAAAGGATTTTATAAATATTTTTAATGAAAAAGACATCGCTATGAATTCGTTTTGTTTTTGTTAATGCTAATAAAAATGAACAATTTTCATAAAAATAAGTAAAATAATTAGTGATATATCCATAGAGAAGGTTAAGAAATATAATTCACAATCAATTTTTTAAAATGATGAGAAATTTACCATCAAATAATATCATTTCAGAACAAAAAACTACTCCTATAGTAAATAATATAAAAGAAAATG
>QNXU01000088.1 GCA_003973485.1 Bacteroidota bacterium
GGAGATAAGGTAGAAGTAAGCAGAAGACAAGCTACTAAATTTAAAGATTTGATGAGTCTATAAAGTACAATGTTACTCTGGTCGGTGAGCTACCGACCAGGGGATGGCTTTGTGGCTTGAGTAAAAGTATTTGAGTAACTATTTTTTATTTTCCCTGCAAGTATCAATCGACCAAAAACAAATCTGAAGCCAATTTATCAGCTAATAGCCTTCCTTTTAAGGTTAGTTTCAAATGATGATTTTCTAAAATGCAAAGCCCTGAACTTTTCCATTGCTCAATTTGTGGTTTTGCATTTTTTATTAAATCGTAACCTAGTTCATCTTTTAAATATAAAAAATTGCAACCAACGGAAGTTCTTAATGAAGTCATCAAATATTCATTGATGCGGTCTTCAGCAGTTAAAATATCCATTTCAGCAGGTATTTCATTTTTTTGAAGTGCCTTCAAATATTGAGCATTATTAGAGACATTGAATTGCCTGTTTTTACCATTATAAGAATGAGCGGAAGGTCCAATGCCCAAATATGGTTTCTGTTGCCAGTAGCTGCTATTGTGTTTTGAATGAAATCCATTTTTAGCAAAGTTGGAAACTTCGTAATGTTCATACTTAGCTTTTCTTAAATATTCAGCTAAATGGTAGAATTGCTCTGATGCATAATCTTCAGATGCTTCATTTAATTTTCCTTTCTGCTGCCACCTTCCAAAAACCGTATTGGGTTCTATAGTTAAGCAATAAGAAGATATGTGAGGAGGTTGAAAGTCAACTAGGGTTTTTAAGTCCTTTTCCCAAGTCTCATGTCTTGATATCGGAATACCATAAATTAAATCCAGACTGAAATTACTAAATTCACTTTCTTTTATCCATTCCAAACACTGAAAAGCTTCCTTGCTGTTATGGGCTCTGTTCATCCATTTCAAAATATCTTCATCAAAAGATTGAATGCCTACACTCAACCTATTAATGCCGTTTTGGAACAACATCTCCAGTTTAGTTGGTGTGATATCATCAGGATTGGCTTCAAAAGTTATTTCAGCATCTGAAGAAATTCTATGATCCTTATGAAGAGCAGTAAAGATGGATTTTAATTGGTCTTCATTAAGAACGGAAGGTGTTCCACCTCCAAAATAAACGGATTCAACTAGCTCGCCTTTCAGATATTGATGCTGAAGTTCAATTTCTTTACAGATTGCTTCTACCATTTCGTTTTTAATCGCCATATTGGTGGAAAAATGGAAGTCACAGTAGAAGCATGACTGCTTACAAAAGGGAATATGTATGTATATACCTGCCAAAATTAATGCAAATCTAGCTCGAATTTTACAGAAGTACCTGCTCCTGCCCTTGCTATATTTAGTTTTACTGCCAAATTCTCTTGCTCAAAATTCAAGTGATAGCCTATTCCAACAAAAAAAATTAATTCAAGATTCCTTAATTAAATCAGGCTATTGGGAAGCTCAAGTTAAAATTGATTCACTACAAAACCTTCAAATTCAAAAAGGAAAGCCATATATCTGGAAATCTATTAAAGGTTATGAAGACAAATTACCATCTGATATTTCATTTATTAATGATTTAGAA
Source organism: Bacteroidota bacterium (assembly GCA_003973485.1). Lineage (GTDB taxonomy): Bacteria > Bacteroidota > Bacteroidia > Cytophagales > Cyclobacteriaceae > Marivirga. The sequence continues at coordinate 1,581 of QNXU01000088.1, forward strand.
GGAAAAATTGCTAACCAATTCATGCTAAATATAAAATTACAGAAATATGTTGAGCTAAATTATCACAAAAAGGGTTATCCACTAGCAAAAGCCAGATTGGCTATTGATGGATTTGAAAATAATGAAGTTATAGCCTCTATACATATCGTTCCACAAAATTATATTCTAAACGATTCGCTAAATTTAATAGGAGATAGCCAATCAATAAATATTGGATATTTAAGCAATTTATTAGATCTGAAATACAATCAGCCCTTTAATATTAAGTCTTACGATAATATTTCTTATAAAATATCACAATTAGATTATCTCACTCTTTCTAGTGAACCAAAATTAACTTTTGAAAATAATAAGGCCATCATAAGTTTAAATATTAATGAACAGAGGAGTAATCAGTTTGATGCTATAATTGGATTGGTTCCAGATGGTTCCCGTACAAACCTAACAGGGCAAGTGGATGTTCGGTTACGAAATTTGTTTAAAAGAGGAGTTGGAATAGGCATGTATTGGCAAAAATATTCAGCGAATTCCCAATTTCTTAACTTAAATCTCCACCAATCCTATGCTTTTAAGAGCCCTTTAGGCTTGAATTTTGCTTTTGAGCTTTTGCAAGAAGACAGCACATTTTTACAAACCGATTTACAAATTGGAACTCATTACCCCTTGTGGAACTCATTGCAAATAGGCTTATCTTATCAAAGATTAACGAATAATGTTTTAAGGGAATTCTCAGAAGAAGCTGTATCAACTTTAAATCCTATCAGAAGTTCAATAGTCAACGCGATTTTGCTCAATTTGGAATGGAAAGCAGCCTTAACATATCCTCAATTAAAGGATTATACTTTTGCAAATTTGAATTTTAGTTTAGGCAAGAAGGAAATCACTAATTTTTCTACTTTGCCACTGTTATGGCAAAATATTCCACAGAGCAGTTATGCCTTCAGTGGAGGATTTAAAATCCATTTGCAAAGAATACTATGGAAGAGGTTTTTAATTGAGGCAATCCCTCAATATAGAGGAATCCAAAATGCAGCATTATCTCAGAATGATTTAGTTCGATTAGGAGGGCTTCAAAATTTAAGGGGATTTGACAGAAACTTTTTTTATACTCGCTATTTTGGCTTGTTAAATTTGAATTACCGATATTTTTTAGATCAAAAGTCAAGCTTTTTCCTTTTATCTGATTTTGCAAAATTACAATCAAATATTGGGTGGGTTTATGCCATTGGGGCTGGTTTAGATATTAAAAGCAATAATGGCTGGTTTAGAATAATTTATGCATTGGGTCAGGAGACAGGAAATATGCCTGATTTTTCACAAGGGAAGGTGCATTTTGGTTATATTGCAGTTTTTTAGACAACCCTATTAAATTAGAACAATTATATAATGCAGAAACTATTATTCCTTTTACTAATGTTTTTTGTCCTTGCTTGCAGTCAAGAAAAATCTGAGAAGGAAAAGGTTGATGTTACCTCTGAAAATGGGTTACGAGTTTGGCTTCAAACGGATACTTTATATAGTACAGTAAAATGGACTTCAGATAGTTTAAGGCAAATTAAATTAGATCTTGATTATATTAATGATATACAACTTGAAGTAAATTCAGATGGCCCAGTTTATTTATTTCAAAAAAATAGTTTATTAGCTAAATCATCAGACGGCATATTAAAATATTCTTTCAATTCAGAAACCAATAAGGAAGAGATATATTTAACACTAGATAGGAATCTCAGAAAATTAAATTATGGGCTTTATTTTATTGAAGATAAAGATGAAAACAAAGCTTATTTGGCCTTGAAGAATGAAGGGAGAGAGTCAAAATGGATTTCAGACAACATCCTTATATTTCTTTTAATTGGGGGCGCTATTTTTTTAGCAATCATTAAAATTAATTACGAAAAGCGATCAGGTGATATATTGTCTGTTAATAAGATTTTCACAACTCGCTTAAATGAGGGGGAACAGTCCAGAGTTCGAATAATGGACCAAGACAACTTGGTGTTTGCAGGATTTTATAGTTTTTTGACAGCAGGACTGATTTATTTTTTAAGTTCTGGAAGCAATGTTGGATTTTTAGGAATAGAAGCTCAGGGTATAACCGAATATTTGAAATTCCTTGCAATAGTAGCCATAGCACTAGTTTCAAAAGTAATATTAATTGCCATTGTTTCTAACTTATTTGGGAATAGTAAAATACCAGCATTTTATGTGAAAGAAATGCTAAATATTAATCTCTTTTTCCTAATAATTTTATTTTTTAGTTCAATTTTAATATTTCTTTTTACAGGTGGAATTCCCGCCTTTTGGCTAACTATAGCCATATATGGAGTATTATTTTTTTATGTAATTAGACTATTATTACTATATTTTAAAATATTAAAATTAAGCAGTTTCAGTAATCTCTATTTATTTTCTTACTTTTGCACCACAGAAATATTCCCATTTTTAATTGGACTAAAATATTTCATGAGATAAAACTTTTCAAAGTAGACCTATTAACATGTCAACATCTGTAAAAGACCGATTTTATCCGGTAAAAAGTATAATGGTTTCGCAACCTGAACCGGCTGATATTTCTAATTCTCCGTACCATAAATTGGCGGATAAGTACAAAATCAAAATTGATTTCAGGCAATTTATCAATGTAGATCCTATTGATTCGAAAGAATTTAGAAAGCAAAAAATTGATATACTGAAACATACTGCTATTATATTTACAAGTAGAAACGCAGTAGATCATTTCTTTAGGATTTGTAAGGATAGCAAGATTGAGATGCCTCCTGAAATGAAATATTTCTGTATTTCAGAACAGACTGCAAACTACCTTCAAAAATATATTGTAGTTAGGAAACGAAAGGTTTTTGTAGGGGAAAGAACTGCTCAGGATATTTTAAACGTTATTAAAAAGCATAAAAACGAAAAGTATCTGTTTCCTTGTTCTAATATTAGAAAGGATGATATCCCTTCTTTCATGACAAAGAATGGGTATAATTTTACTGAAGCAACTATTTATAAAACTGTTGCCGCAGATTTATCTGATTTAGAACATATAACTTATGATATTTTAGCATTCTTTAGCCCCTCAGGTATTAATTCCTTGTTTGTGAATTTCCCTGAATTTAAACAAAACAAAACAAGAATTGCTGTTTTTGGACCTACCACTGCTAAGGCAGCAAGGGATGCAGGTTTGATTATTGATATTGAAGCACCATTACCAAATGCTCCATCCATGACTGGTGCATTGGAACTTTATATAAAAAAAGCAAATGGTCTTAAATAATTGAATAATAGGTGCTTAGGCACCTATTATTCTATAATAACTTTAAATTTATTACATAATAGCTTGAACAAAAGTTATTTTTATTATATTTATCCTTCTAAAGTGTTGAGGATATGAAAAAATTAGTACAAATAGTATGTGTTTTTCTTTTAATATTTAGTTTTCAGAAGCTAAAAGGACAAGATGTGCAGTTTTCACATTATATGTTCAATAACCTTTTTAATAACCCTGCTTATTCAGGTGTTGAAGGGTATACAAAATTAACTGCAATGCACAGAACGCAATGGGCAGGTTATGCTCCAACCAACGGGCCTGTTGGAGGGATAAATTCTCAGCTTGTTTCGTTAACATCTCCAATAATGAGATATAATAGTGGTTTTGGTTTTTATGTTTTGAATGAAAACATTGTAAATCAACTTAACTATATACAAGTTCAGGCTTCTGGTGCTTATCATTTAGGCATTAAAGAATCAAAAATAAGCATAGGCTTTAGAGGTGGTATTATAACTCAAAATACCAATAAAGATGCTTATATCTACATCGATCCAGATCCGGAAATTGAAAATATTCAAGCTACACAAGTAAGACCAGATTTTTCATTAGGAGTTAATTTTCAACATAAAGATTTCTATGTGGGTGCGGCTTTTAACCATTTAATTGAAGCGGAATTTGGTTTTGGTGCAGACAGAAATAGAAATCCATACCCTAAGGATCTTTTGTTAACTGCTGGCTACACATTTCCAATTAATTATGATATAAATTTAACACCAAGTTTTTTGGTTAGAACGACTGAGTTTACCTCATATACCTTTGACGTTTCAGCCGTTGCAACTTATAAAGACAAAATTTGGGGAGGGCTTTCATTCAGGCAGCAAGAAGCTGCTATTTTGATGCTGGGCTATAGTTTTCTTAAAGAAAATACTTTGAAATTTGGATATGCATTCGATTATACCCTTGTAGCTCAAGGTGCAAAAAGTGCAACATCACATGAAATCATGCTAAGTTACAGGCTTCCAGCAATATCTACATCGGGAAAAAAGGTAGTGCGAACGCCAAGATTTAGACATTAATCGTAAAATGTTTGCTTAATAGATCTTTTTTGTGAAAATTGTGAAGATATTTCTATAAATTATATAAAATACAATAAAACCTTACAACTTAAGGTTAAAATTAGTAGGTGTAAAAAATATATTAGACAATTAATAATATATTAGCGTTTAGTTAGAAACAAATAGGTGTTATGAATAATAAAGGTGTTTTGAAAAAACTAACCCTATCAATTGTGTTTGTTGCTTCTCTCTTCTTAGAAGGCTGTGGTCTTTTTGGAGGCGGAGCAGGAGATGGTGGCAATTTGGTAGGAGTTCCAGGTAGAGAAGGTTGGTATATGGCCACTCCTTATGGCATGCGAGCAGTTCCAGCAGGAACATTTCACATGGGACAAGCTGATGAGGATGTAGCAGCCAGTCAAATTAATTTTAACAGACAGGTAACTATTGGTGGGTTTTATATGGATGAAACAGAAATCACTAATAATGAATACCGTCAATTTATCCAACGAATGATGGAAGACTCTGCTTCAACTTTAGGCAGGGATTATATCATGAAAGAACTTTATCCTGATACTACGGTTTGGATGAAAGATTTCACTAACCACATGGGGGATCCAATGCAAGAGTATTATTATATGCACCCTGCATTTGATGATTATCCAGTTGTTGGTGTAGATTGGGAAGCAGCTAAAGTATTTTCTCAATGGAGAACTGACTACTTAAATTCTTATCGCGAGTCAATGGGAGAATTTCCAATGCCAGCATTTAGGTTGCCTTCAGAAGCGGAATGGGAATATGCTGCTAGAGGTGGTAGAGATATGGCAAAATATCCTTGGGGAAATCCATATATTAGAAATGCAAAAGGATGTATGCTAGCTAATTTCAAACCTGGAAGAGGTAATTATTATGATGATGGTAATGCATATACCGCAGAAGTAATGTCTTATTTCCCAAATGATTTTGGTTTATTTGACATGTCAGGAAATGTGTCTGAGTGGTGTGAAGATGCATTTAATCCTGCATCAGTTCCTTTGGTATGGGATTTAAACCCGACATTTTTTGATGATAGTGAGCCAAGAAAAGTAATTCGTGGTGGATCATGGAAAGATATTGCTTATTACTTGGAAACAGGTACTAGATCATTTGAACATAAGGATTCGACAAGGGCATATATAGGTTTCAGATGTGCCATGACTTATCTAGGTCGTTCATCAGGAGCAGAATTTTAATTGACTTTTTAAAAAAATAAAACAATATTTAGGACATTAACCATTAAAAACTACAAACATGAGTAATAAAAAAGGCGGATTCCAGGAGTTACTATTTAAAACCATAATGCCCAAGGTTTATGGTATAGGTGCGGCTATCGTAATTATAGGAGCCATGTTTAAGATTCTTCACCTTCCAGGTGCATCTTTTATGTTGGGTGTTGGTTTAAGTACAGAAGCCATTATTTTCTTATTAAGTGCATTTGAACCTGCACATGAAGAGGTAGATTGGAGTAAAGTTTACCCAGAATTAGCTGAAGAATTTGATGATGAGCCTGCTCCAAGAAAAAAACAAATTTCATCCGCTTCTGGTGGATCTACTTCACAGCAATTGGATAAAGTGCTTGAGGAGGGAAAAATTGGACCTGACTTAATAAAAAGTTTGGGTGATGGAATGAAAAGTATGGCAGATTCAGCAAAGCAAATGTCTAATTTGAGTAATGCTGCTGTTGCCACTAATGATTATGCAAATAACGTTAAGCAAGCTAGTAAGTCATTGTTGGAGATGAATAAATCTTATGACAATACTGTTAAGGCAATGTCTGAAATGTCAAATGCTTCAATGGATGCTAAATCATACCATTCTCAAGTACAAGCGGTAACTAAAAACTTGACAGCTTTAAATCAAGTTTATGAAATGGAATTGCAAGATTCTCAAAACCATGTAAAAGCAATGAATAAGTTCTACAAAAACTTATCAACTGCTCTAGACAGTATGACAGAGGCAAGTAAGGATACTGCACAATTCCAAACTGAAGTTAAAAACTTAACAACTAATCTTTCTCAGTTAAATAAGGTATATGGCAACATGCTATCTGCTATGAAAGGTTAATTTGTTTAATAAAGCTTAAAAATTAGAATCTATGGCTGGAGGAAAAGAAACCCCAAGACAGAAGATGATTGGTATGATGTACCTGGTACTGACTGCCCTTTTGGCGCTAAACGTAAGTGTTACGGTACTCGACAAATTCATCGATATAAATAACTCTTTAGAAGTGTCTGTTGATGCAGCTAAAGAGCAAAATGGCAATACTTTAAGAAGGATTGAAAACGCAGTAGAAGAGTCAGGTAGTCGTCCTGATGATGTGAAAATCCTCGATAAAGCTAAGGAAATCCGCAAGAAGACCAGTGCTATGATTGCCGAATTGAAAACCTATAAAGATACCTTCATTGAGATTACTGGTGGTTATAATGAGGAAGGTGAAATGGAAGGTAAAACGGATTATGATAAGGTAGGGAATTATATGATGCCTGAAAATGAAAATAATGGTATCAAACTTCAAAAGTCATTGAATGAATATGCGAAATTTATTGATGAAACTGTTTCGGATTCAGTTGTTAGATTTGAACCTCTAGCTCTAGATGCAAATGATAATCCAAGGTTTAAAGATGACCCAAATCAGAAAGGAAAAGATTGGGCTACTTTAGAATTTATGGGTGCTCCTACTCCTGCTGCCTTAGCAACTATCAGTGATTACCAAAATAAGGTAATGGCCTATGAATCAAGAGCTTTAGATGTTTTAGCTAGAAGAGTTGGTGCTGGAGATTTAAAATTTGATTTAATCCAATTAGTGGCTTTACCAGAATCTAAGGTTGTGGCAGCTGGTGCAAAATATAAAGCAGATTTAATTGTGGCAGCATCTTCATCTGCTGAGGATCCAGAAATGACATTAAATGGAAATCCAATTGAAGTTGAAAATGGATCAGGTAAGATTGAATTCACAGCTACACCTGGAGCCTATGGTGAGGATGGAACTGTTAGAAAAACATTTGAAGCCACTGCAAAATTAAAGGATAGTGTTTACAGAGATGAAATTGAATATTTTGTAGCGAAACCTGTTATTCAGGTTCAGTCTGCCTCTCTAAGTACCTTATATCTAAATTGTGGAAACAAATTGAATGTTGGAGTTCCAGCTTTAGGAACATCTTACAATCCAAGTTTTTCTGTTAGTGGTGGTACATCTATTCAAGGAAAAGAAAGAGGTTTAGTAACTATTGTTCCTAGTGCGCCAAAAGTTACTTTAGGTGTAAGTTCAAATGGTAATAAAATAGGAAATGTAGAGTTTGATGTTCAACGTATTCCTAAACCAGAGATTAAAGTTTTTAATGGTTCTAAGCCAGTTAATTTAAGACAAGGTGAAAGTGCTGGTGCTTTAAGAGTATTGAGAGCTCAGGCTATCCCTGATGAGAATTTTAAAACTCAACTACCTGATGATGCACGATACAGAGTGAATAGATGGACTATTACTTTAGCTAGGGGACCTAGAGCAATCGGTCAACCTATTAAGGCAACAAGTGAAACGGTAAATCTTTCTCAATTGATGAGTAATGCCAGAGCTGGAGATCGATTAGTAGTTGAAATTGCACAGGTGTTAAGAATGAATTTTAGAGGAAATACGGAGGAAGTGAATATTGGAGAGGAAGTAATTTCAATTACTCTAAATTAGTGATATTATAAATTTGTGGTTATGAAAAAGTTTGTGTTATTAATTATTGGAGCTTTGCTGATGGTATTTGTTATACCTGTTAAAGCTCAAGAATCATCCAATGATGGGTATAACCCTAATTCGGTTTATCCTGTTCATGAGGATAATATTATGTTCAAAAAGCGTGTTTGGAGAAGAATGGATTTAAGAGAAAAGCAAAATCTCCCATTTTTTTCTGATGGTAATGAAATTACTAAGCACATAATTGAATCTGCAACTGCAGGTATTATCCCTATTTATAAAGATGATTCTTTACAAAATAGAAAAACAAAAGAAGAATTCTTGGAGGATTTGGAAAATCCACAATTACAAGACTTGAACGCTGGTGGTGGTGATGATGCTTGGGGTAGTTCTGGTGACAGTGGTTGGGGAAATGATGATGGCTGGGGAGATACCGGTGGAGAAGAGGAAGAAGAGGAAGATACTTCAGGAGGAGAAGTAGATACTAAATTCACCAATAGACAAGTATCCATGTTGGAAATCGTAGAAGATATGATTTTCGATAATCAACGTTCTGTTTTAGTTTGGGATATTCAAGCTATTAAGCTTGTAATTCCTGCTGAGAATTTTACTTCTGGGATTGAAAAAGTAATTGGAGTTTTTAAATACAAGGATTTAGTTGATTTGTTTAGAAGTAATCCTGAGCAAATGATCTGGTTTAATCCTCAAAATAGTGCTGAGCATAAAAATCTTGCAGATGCATTTGCTCTAAGATTATTCAGCGCTAGAATTGTTAAAGTGGCTAATCCAAGCGATAATATGATTATTGACATTTATGATGAAAGTGCCAGAGAAGGTATTATGGCTTCTCAATGGATTGAATATGAATTAATGGAAAAAGAGCACGAATTGTGGTCATACTAATTTTCCATATATAATGATAAATAAAAGGAAGGCTTTAGTCTTCCTTTTTTTGTTTGAAGGCTTTGAGAATTTGCTCTGCTTTATTATTTCCTATAACAGAGCTTAATTTTTCATAAGAGGCTTCTTTTATTTTTTTTACAGATTTGAAATAGCTTAGTAATTGATCTATTGTTTTTTCTCCTATTCCCTCTATTCCTTCCAATTCACTTATAAATGAATTTTTGCTTCTAATTTGTCTATGGAATGTAATTGCAAAACGGTGCGCCTCATCTCTTAATCTTTGCAATAACTTAAGCGATTCACTTTTTTTGCTTATATGAACTGGATAAGGATCTTCTGGAAAATAAATTTCTTCAAGTCTTTTTGCTATTCCAATAATTGGGATTTTTCCGTATAAGTTTAAATTTTTTAAGGCTTTTACAGCAGCACTTAATTGACCTTTTCCTCCATCAATCACAATTAAATTCGGAAGTTCTTGTTGCTCATCTAAAAGTCTTTTGTATCGTCTACCAACTATTTCAGTCATGGAGGCAAAATCATCCGGTCCAACTACAGTTTTTACATGGTAATGTCTATATTCACTTTTTTTCGGTCTTCCATTTTTAAAATGAACCATTGAAGCTGTTGGGTTCGTACCCTGCATATTTGAGTTATCAAAGCATTCAATTTTAATAGGAAGCTCTTTTAGTCTTAAATCAGCTTGAAGTTGTTTTATTACTCTTAGCTCTTTTATTTTTGAAGATTCATTTTGATTTAGTTTTTCTTTCTTAAAGAATAGAGCGTTTTTTAGGCTCATTTCCACTAATTTCTTTTTATCACCAATTTGTGGTTTAATGAAGTGAAAAGTTTCTGGCAGATTTTCAATGTCGATATTAGTTAGAATTTCATTTGTATTACTCTGATAAATCTTCCTTAAATCAATTAGTGCAAGTAATAATAATTCTTTATCAGTTTCATCTAGTTTTTTCTTGAGCTCTACAGTTTTTGTAACATTAATGCTTCCGTTTTTTATTCGCATGTAATTTACGAATGCATATTTATCTTCTGATATTATGCTACATACATCAATGTTGGTAAGTTTTGGATTAACAACTAATGATTTACTGTGGAATTTTTCCAGTAGCTCAAATTTCTCCTTATAGTTTTGAGCTTTTTCAAAATCTAAATCTTCTGCAGCTTTTTGCATATTTTCTTTAAAATGCTGCTTAGGAATATTTAAATTACCCTTTAAGATTTCTGCTGCCTGGTCTATATCTTTTTGATAATTTTCATGCAATTGCAAGCCTTCACAAGGCCCTTTGCAATTTCCAATGTGGTATTCTAAACAAACTTTAAATTTGCCAGCCTTAATGTTTTGATCTGTAAGGTTTAACTTACAAGTCCTAATTGTATATAACTTACGAATTAATTCCAAAACGTTATTCATAGCTCTAACACTGGCGTAAGGGCCAAAATATGTACCGTTCCTTGCTATTCTTCTTCTAGTTGATATTATTCTAGGGAAAGGCTCATTAGTTATGCATAAGTAAGGGAATGACTTGTCATCCTTTAAAAGGATATTATATTTTGGTTGCAGTTCTTTAATTAATGAATTTTCTAAAAGAAGTGCATCAAATTCTGAATTTACTATAGCAATTTCAATTTTATCAATTTCCCTAACCAAGCGAATCGTTTTACGATTATGATTAGCAGATTTATTAAAATAGCTAGTAACTCTGTTTTTTAGATTCTTTGCTTTACCAACATATATAATATCTCCAGAGGAGTTATGGAATTTATAAACTCCAGGAATCTGGGGTAAATCATTTATATCTTGTGGCTTAAAGAAAACCGCATCATACATCAGTCACACATTTATTGAATGCCTTCAACATCGAATTTTTGTATTTGTTCAGTTGAAT
>QNXU01000087.1 GCA_003973485.1 Bacteroidota bacterium
AATTTCGCGGGATTTTCCTATTTTTTCTGTTTTATGCATATTAAATTTTGTCAACTGATTCGATTTCAATCGAATTTGTCAATTGTTAATTTAAAGAAAGAATGGTTAAAATGAGATTTGAGCAAAAAAAACAGCCCGAATCTACAAAGAATCAGGCTATTAAAAAATTGGGTGGAAGATGGGACTCGAACCCACGACCTCCTGAACCACAATCAGGCGTTCTAACCAACTGAACTACGACCACCATTTTGAGCACACAAAGGTAAGCAGGAATTTTGATTTCAAAAAAGTATATAAGAAAATATTTTTCAGTTCTTGCTGTAGACGGGGATAACCTAATAAACAGCCTTTGGCTGTAAAAATTTTTCACAGAGTCGCGGTGGCGCAAAGTTTTCGCAAAGAGTAATAAAGTAGAGAAACAAATATTCAATATTCCTTAAAGATTTTTGAAGACTTTATATTGTAATCCCATAAAAAATAATTTTTCAAGTTATTTTCTCTCAGCGTAAACTTTGCGGCTTAGCAGATCTATAATAGTCATACAACCTTTGGCTGTCCTCTTGTTTTTCTTATTATTATTCTTTGCGCCTTGGCGTCTTTGCGGTTAGTCACAGCCTTTGGCTCTCAGTCTTTCACTTTTCCAATCTAACTTTCACTTTTCTAATACATTCAAGATAAAAAGCACTTTCACTTCATAAGTAATCAAAAATGACTAATTTTGCACTTCATTTGGATTATAGTATGAAAAAAATCGCAGTAATAGGATTGGGCTATGTGGGACTACCCTTAGCCGCAGAATTCGGAAAATATAGAGAAGTCTTAGGTTTTGACATTAACAAAAAACGTGTTCAAGAACTAAAAGACGGATACGACAGAACCTTGGAAGTTGACAGTAATGAATTGAAAGGGGCAAAACACCTTCAATATACAGCTGAAATAGAAGATCTCAAGGATGCAGATTACTATATCGTTACGGTTCCCACTCCTATCAACGAATATAAACAACCAGATTTAACTCCTTTGAAGATGGCGTCTGCCACAGTTGGGAAGACTTTGAAAAAGGGGGATATTGTAATTTATGAATCTACAGTTTATCCTGGATGTACAGAAGATGATTGTGTACCTATTTTGGAAAAAGAAAGTGGTTTAAAATTCAATCAAGATTTCTTTTGTGGTTATTCACCAGAAAGAATTAATCCGGGAGATAAAGAGCACCGACTACCAACTATTAAAAAAGTGACTTCAGGAAGTACGCCTGAAATAGCTGAGGAAGTAGATCAATTATATAAAGAAATTATTACCGCTGGAACTCATAAAGCAGCGACTATTAAAGTAGCAGAAGCAGCCAAAGTAATCGAAAACTCTCAAAGAGATTTGAATATTGCTTTCGTGAATGAGTTGGCTTTGATATTTGATAAAATGGGCATTGATACTGCCGATGTATTGGAAGCAGCCGGTACTAAATGGAATTTCTTACCATTTAAGCCAGGGTTAGTCGGTGGACACTGTATAGGGGTTGACCCTTATTATTTAACCCACAAAGCAGAGGCTTTAGGTTACCATCCACAAGTAATTTTAGCAGGCAGAAGGATTAATGACAATATGGGTGCTCATGTTGCCAGTTCGGTTGTAAAACTAATGGCTCAAAAAGGATCTGTAATTAAAGGCTCTAAAGCTTTGGTTTTGGGTATCACTTTTAAAGAAAACTGCCCTGACATCCGAAACAGTAAAGTAATAGATGTCATTAAGGAACTACAATCTTATGGAATTGAAGTAGAAACTTACGATCCTCAAGCAGACAAAGAAGAAGTGAAACATGAATATGGAGTTGACTTAATCGAAAAACCAGGCTCAGATTATAATGCTATTGTTTTAGCAGTTTCTCATAAAGAATTTAAAGACTTCGATTTATCCAAGCATTTGAGTAATAATGGGATTACTTACGATATTAAAGGATTTTTTGAGAAGGGAATAGCAAATAAAAGGTTGTAATATTTTATCACATATTAGATATGTTAAATAATAAGGCAGTTTTAATAACAGGTGGTACAGGTTCTCTTGGTAAAGCATTGACCAAACATATCTTTGAAAAGTATCCAAATGTAAAAAGGTTAGTGATTTTTTCACGAGACGAACAAAAACAATTTCAAATTGCTCAGGAATATCCACATGATAAATATCCTCAAATAAGGTTTTTTATTGGAGATGTTAGAGATGGAGAAAGATTAAGAAGAGCTATGCAAGGCATTGATTATGTTATACATGCAGCAGCCATGAAGCATGTACACATAGCTGAGTACAATCCTGATGAATGCATTAAAACAAATGTAAATGGCGCTCAGAACGTTATTGACGCCTGCTTTGCTACAAAAGTAGAACGTGTTGTAGCCCTTTCAACAGATAAAGCATGTGCTCCTATTAATTTATATGGCGCCACAAAGCTTACTTCCGATAAATTATTTATTGCAGCCAATAACATTAAAGGTGAAAATCCAATAAAATTTTCAGTAGTAAGATACGGGAACGTTATGGGCTCGAATGGATCTGTTATCCCATTTTTCTTAAACAAAAGAAAAGAAGGCATTATACCTATTACTGACCCTTCCATGACTCGTTTTAATATCTCCCTTCAGGGAGGAGTTGATATGGTGATGCATGCCTTAGAACACGCTTGGGGAGGAGAATTATTCGTTCCTAAAATCCCCTCTTATAAAATCACTGATGTTGCAGAAGCTATATGTCCAGATTGCACTAAACCAGTAATAGGAATTAGACCAGGCGAGAAAGTTCATGAGGAAATGATTACTTCATCTGATTCATATTACACTTATGATTTAGGAAAATATTATGCCATTTTACCAACTAAGCATAAATGGAAGTTGGAAGATTTCATTAATCATTTTAATGCTAAAAAGGTAGAAAAAGGTTTCCAATATAATTCTAATGAAAATACTGATTGGGAAACAGTTGAAAGTTTAAGAAAACTAATTAAAGAACATGTAGACCCCACATTCAAGGTCTAGTTAATACCCACAAATTTTCACTAATTTCAACTCAAATGAACACTTATGAAGATTATATCCTAAAAGAAGAATGTTATCAAGTGATTGGTTGTTGCATGAATGTTCACAATGAATTAGGTTGTGGCTTTTTAGAACCTGTTTATCAAGAGGCATTAAGTATTGAACTTGGCTTGAAAAACATACCTTTCGAAAAAGAAAAGGAACTTGAAATTATTTATAAAGGTCATGTCCTGATGAAAAAATATTTTGCTGACTTTGTGTGCTATAATAAATTAATTGTTGAGCTAAAAGCAGTTAAAGAATTAGCTAAAGAACATACTTCGCAGCTTTTGAACTATTTGCATGCCACAGGAAATAGAGTGGGTTTATTAATAAATTTTGGTTCGGCTAAATTAGAATTCAAAAGAGTCATCATCTAATCATAAACTTATTTAACCTTTGTGTTAATTCGAGTAATTTGTGGGCAAAAAGAAAATATTTGTGGAAAAATGATACCCTACGGAAAACAAAATATTACCGAAGCTGACATTCAAGCTGTTATAGAAACCTTACAATCAGACTTCCTAACTCAGGGACCTAAAATTAAGGAATTTGAAGATGCTTTCGCCCAATATGTAGGATCCAAATATGCTGTTGCTGTAGCAAATGGTACAGCTGCTTTGCATTTAAACTGTATAGCATTGAATGTAAAGCCAGGGGATAAAGTGATTACCACACCAATTACCTTCGCTGCTTCTGCTAACTGTGTTAGATATTGCGGTGGAGAGGTAGTTTTTGCTGATATTGATCCTGAAACTTATTTGTTGGATATCAATAAAGTAAGAGAACTGCTAGAATCCTCACCTAAAGGCACTTATAAAGGAATTATCCCAGTAGATTTTGCTGGAAAGGCGGTTGACTTAGAAGTATTTAGAAAATTAGCAGACGAATTTGATTTATGGATAATTGAGGATTCTTGTCACTCTCCTGGAGGATATTTTAAAGATAGTCAAGGACAAAAACAAAACTGTGGAAATGGCAATTTTGCTGACTTAGCCATTTTTTCATTTCATCCCGTAAAACACATTGCTGCTGGTGAAGGCGGAATGATTACTACTAATGATATTGACCTATACGAAAAACTTATAAAACTAAGAACCCATGGTATTACTAAGGATGAAAGTTCTTATGTAAACTCTATCGAATTTGCTGGTGGTGACAATTCTTATCCCGCATGGTATATGGAAATGCAGGAATTAGGTTTTAACTACCGCTTGACAGATTTTCAAGCAGCTTTGGGTTTGAGTCAGTTAAAAAGGGCTGATGAAGGATTAGAAAGAAGAAGAGAAATTGCTAAAAAATACTTTGATTCATTTAAAGAAAAAGGTTTTATTAAAGGTCAGTCTGGAGTAGTTGAAGGACATGCCTATCATTTATATATCATTGAAGTAGAGGATAGATTAAAACTTTATAATCATTTGAGAGAAAATAAAATATTTGCTCAAATTCATTATATCCCTACCCACTTAATGCCTTATTATAGAAATTTCGGTTGGAAAGAAGGTGATATGCCTAATGCAGAAACTTATTATAAAAATTGTATTAGTTTACCTATGTTTCCTACTTTAACTAATGATGATCAAGAATTTGTCATTAATAAAATTACTGAATACTATAATGAGTAACTTGTGTATCATACCGGCAAGAGGTGGAAGTAAAAGAATCCCTCGAAAAAATATTAAAGATTTTCTAGGGAAACCTATTATAGCTTATTCTATAGAAACTGCTTTGCAATCTGGTTTATTTGATGAGGTAATGGTATCTACGGACGATGAGGAAATCGCTGAAGTAGCCAAAGATTTTGGTGCGAAAGTACCATTTAACCGATCCAAAAAAAATTCAGATGATTTTGCAACACTTTCGGATGTAGTAGAGGAAGTAAAAGCTGAATATGAAGAAAGAAAAATAAATTTTGAATACATCTGTCTTATATTGCCAACTGCCCCACTAATTGAGCAAAATACTTTAAAAGAAGCTTATAAATTGTTGAAAGAAACAGCTAAAGATTCTATCCGACCAATTGTTGCTTTCAGTTACCCAATCCAACGGGCACTAAGAATGAATGAGAATCATGATATTGAAATGATTAATCCTGAAAATAGAAGGAAAAGATCTCAGGATTTTGAAAAAGCATATTATGATGCTGGTCAGTTTTATTTTATGAAATATTCAACGGGATTGGAAGGGGTTCACAATATTGGTTATGAAATCAAAGAATCACAATCTCAAGACATTGATACTTTGGAGGACTGGCACATGGCAGAATTAAAATACAAATTTAATCATGGACTCCTATAATATTGTTTTCCGTGCAGATGCTTCAAGAGAAACTGGATCCGGTCATATCAAGAGAACTTTAATTATCGCTGATGAATTATCGAATGACACTTCCCTAAATATTAGTTTTATTTGTATCGATCTTGCCGATCTTTATAAAAAGGAGATAATTGAGAAAGGATATAAAATCTTTGAAATTTCAAAGATTAATGAAGCCGATCAAGTTATCAATATACTTAAAAAAATTGGTGCAGATGTTTTAATTTCAGATACCGATGTTCCTTTATATTATGAGGAAGATTTTCAAAAGAAAGTTACTTCAATCTGTAAATTAGTAAGCATAACATTTTATAGTAATCAGAAATTTTACTCCCATATAATCCATAATCAGAATATAAGGGCAAAATCGCTTCAATATGACTGCATGAGCTATACAATAAAGCTTTTGGGTCTGAATTATTTAATTTTAAATCAGGATTTCAGGGAAATTGAGAAGGTAAAGAAAAATGAAAATCAAAATAATCTAACTATTCTACTATCATTTGGAGGTGCAGATTCCAGAAATTTTACAGTAAAATCCCTTAAAGCTATTCACTCGTTAAAAGATATCATTAATGAGTTGATAATTGTTGTTGGGGGCTTATATGATAATTTTGAAGAATTGAAGGGATTAATCCAACAATCTGACATTAATATTTCTTTATATAAGAACACTCCAAAAATGGCTGAATTAATGGCTAATTCAGATATTGCCATCACTTCAGGTGGATTAACCTCTTGGGAACTTGCTTCATTAAATGTTAATAATATAATTATACCTACAAGCGAAAGGGAGTCCGTAACAGCTAAATATCTTGAAGAAAAATTCAAATTATGGTGTATATTCAACGAAAGTAATATTAATTATAAACTACCCAAATTGATAGAAAAATGTTATGATGATCGCTCCAATCTTGAAAACCCTTTAAGAAATGAAGTGAATAAAGATGGTGTAGAATTATTTTGCAATGAAATCAAAAAATTACTTAAAATCTCATGAGCAATAAAACTTCACGATATCATAAGGATTTAGCAACAGAGGAATTGTTTGAGCGTATCAATAACAGTTTAGAAGATATCGAACAGGAAGCCATTAAGGATTTCAACAAGCCAGAAATACCAGTTGTATTCATAGTGGGTATTCAGCGTTCAGGTACTACGCTACTAATGCAGCTTCTTGCCAATCATTTTGAAATCAATTATCCTGATAATTTAATAGCCCGTTTTTGGAGAGCACCTTATATTGGAGCACAATTAAAAGAGCAACTGGCTTATAAAATAGAGAATGATTTAACCTCTGATCTAGGTTTTACTGCAGGTATTTCACAGCCTCATGAATTTGGCTATTTCTGGAAAAGATGGTTTTCAGATACAACATCAGATGCTTTAGAAAATAGTGAGGCAGAAAAACTCAATAAGGAACTAGATGCATGGCAAAAAATTAATAACAAGCCATTAGTTTTTAAAAATTTAATTCAAGTCGTCCCTAATTTAGTTCAGATTGCTCAAAAAATTCCCAACTCCTACTTTCTATTTGTTAAAAGGCAGGATGAATTTGTCATTCAATCTACCTTAAATTCCAGAAAAAAGATGTTTGGGAATCATCATGAATGGTTTGGTATTAAACCGTCTAATTTCAAGGATATTATCCAACAGAAAGATCCGGTTTTACAGGTTACGGAACAAGTTTATAACCTAAATAAGGATTTTAAAGACTTTAAAAAAGCAGTAAGTTCAGATCGTTTTTTAACAGTTGAATATGAAAAGCTGGTAGAAAACACTAATTTACATTTAGAGAAAATAAAGGATTGGCTACAGCTTGATTCATCGGAAATTAGTAATGATAATAAATCAGTCATTAATAAAAACGAAATCACTTTGAGCAAGGCTGAATTTCAAAAAATCAAAGACCATTTCAAAAAGCTTAATCAATCAAATTCATGAGAAAGATTTTAGTGATGGGAGGCAGTTATATGCAATCTGGTTTTATAGAAACTGCTATAAACAAGGGATTCAACATTACAATTTTAGATAGAGATTCAAAATGTCTTTATGCTGGTGATCAGCGTATTGAATTTCATGAAATAGATATCTCGGATGAAGTAAAAGTCGATGCTTTCCTTTCTGATCACTCATTTGATGCCTGTATTGCCCCAGTAAGTGAAGTGGGCAATATTACATTAAGTAAATTGGCCAAAAAACATAAGTTTTATTATAATTCTGAAGAAACAATTTCACTTACCACAAATAAACTTGCTTTAAGAAACAAACTCAAAAGGCAAAGTAGCCATAGTCATCAATTTTTCACCTATAATGAGGTAAAAGAGAATTCTGAAACGCTACCCTACCCTTTGATAGTAAAACCTGCTCAAAGTTCTGCAAGTAGAGGAGTATCGCTTGTTAAATCTTCAAATGAATTTGAACCCGCAATTCAATACGCCTTGAACTTTTGTAATAAGGATGAGCTATTAATTGAAAAATATGCTGAAGGTAAACAGTACAGCATAGAAACAATTTCATATCAAGGGAAACATGAAATTGTAGCTGTGGTAGAGGAAAATATGTCACCTGCCCCCTATTTTATTGAGCGCTCAGATATTATTGATATTGAACAGCAAGAGGGTTTAAAACTTCTCTTGTCTGACTATGTAATTGATTTACTCAATAGCCTTAATATTGAAGTAGGGCCATGTCATCTTGAAGTTAAAATTGATGGTAATGAAATATTTCTAATTGAAATAGCCTCAAGATCAGGGCTTCTTAGGGACAGACTTATAGCCGCAGCCAATATTGTAGATTATAATGAATTGATTATTAATGCCTACTTAAAAAATTTAAATGTTGTTAAAATTGAAAATAATCACAATAAACAAAATGCCTTACTTAATATTTTAATCTATGAGCAAGATATGGAGAAATATAGGCTGGCAAAGGAGCAAGAAAAGCTTGTGGATGAATATTTTTACAAAGAGAAAAAACTTTTGAATAAAGAAATCAAACTAACAGATGCTTACGGCTACTTTTTTGTAAGCTCAGCTAACAGATCGGATTTTAAAGTACTAACATTAGTATAATACCAAATCATGAAATTGAAACCAGAAAATACAGACAAGGTTTATATCATTGCTGAATTATCAGCTAATCATAATAACGATTTTGATCTTGCAGTAAAGACAATAGAAGCTATGGCTAATTCAGGGGCTGATGCGGTAAAAGTGCAAACCTACAAACCTGAAAGTTTAACTTTAAACTTAAATACAGGGTATTTTTCACCCAAAACAGAAGGATTGTGGAAAGGGTACACTCCTTGGGAATTGTACACTGAAGCCTCAATGCCTTATGAATGGCAACCTAAACTTCAAAAAATTGCCCATGATTTGGGTTTAGATTTTTTCAGCTCGCCATTTGATAAAGAAGGTGTAGACTTTTTAGAGGATTTAAATGTGACAAAATATAAAATTGCTTCCTTTGAAATTACTGACATCCCTTTAATTGAATATACTGCCTCTAAAGGAAAGCCAATGATTATCTCAACGGGAGTAGCCGAACTTGCGGATATAGAATTGGCTGTAAAAACTTGTAGAAATGTAGGTAATGATGATATTACACTATTAAAGTGTACCTCTGAATATCCTTCAACTTTTGAAGCCGCCAACCTTCGTACCATACCTAATATAAAAGAAACGTTTGGAGTAAAAGTAGGGGTTTCTGACCACACAATGGGAAGCACAGTTCCCATAGTGGCAGTTGCTTTTGGAGCTACTGTTGTGGAAAAGCACTTTATTTTAGACCGATCTTTAGGCGGGCCTGATTCTACTTTTTCTATGGAACCAGATGAATTTAGTGCTTTGGTAAAAGGAATAAGAGAAGCAGAAGCCAGCTTAGGAGAGATTACATATGAGGTTAGCGAAAACAACAAACTAAGAAGACGATCTTTATTTGTAGCAAAAGACATCAAAAAAGGAGAAGTTATCACTGAAGAACACCTTAAAAGCGTAAGACCCGGACATGGTATGCATCCGAAACATTATTTGGATTTTATTGGCACAGCAGCAATTAAAGATTATATTAAAGGAGAGCCTTTTTATATCAAAACCTAATTGTTATAATTCTCTGATAATCTAAATTTTAACTTGGCGTAAACTTTTTGCCTCTGCGACTCCCGACTTTTAGTACGGGACAGGTATTGCGAGAAATTTTTAACAGCCTTTGGCTGTCCTCTTGTTTTTCTTATTATTATTATTAGCGCCTTGGCGTCTTTGTGGTTAGTCACAGCCTATGGCTGTCAGTCTTTCACTTTTCCAATCTAACTTTCACTTTTCTAATACATTCAAGATAAAAAGCACTTTCACTTCATAAGTAATCAAAAATGACTAATTTTGCACTTCATTTGAGAACGCTAATTGTTTGGTATTGATTAAGCCATCACTGTAGTAGTTTCTTAATTGTGATTTAAAAAATTCAATTTATCCAACCATTTAAACAATAATGGAGTCAGTTATGACAATAAAGGATTTATTGGGAAAGGATTAGTAAATAAAAGACTGTAAATTTTGAAACACTTATTCGTATTTGGCACACGACCAGAAGCTATTAAAATGGCTCCATTAATCAGAAAATTTCAAGCTGATCCAAATGAGGAAGTAGTGGTATGTGTGACAGGACAACATAGGGAAATGTTAGATCAGGTTTTAGATTTCTTTGAAATCAAACCAGATCATGACCTGAACTTAATGGCTCCTAATCAAACCTTATACGATATTACTGCAAAAGCACTTTTAGGATTAAAACCAATTTTAGCGGAAGAAAAACCAGATAACATTTTTGTTCAGGGAGACACGACCACTGCATTCATTGGTGCCTTGGCAGGATTTTACGAAAAAATAAAAGTTTCTCATATTGAAGCAGGTTTAAGAAGTGGCGATTTATATTCTCCTTTTCCTGAAGAAGGAAATAGAAAATTAGCTGGACATTTAGCTAATTTTCATTTTGCGCCAACCGAAAGGGCAATTAATAATTTGAAACTAGAAGGCATTACCGATAATGTTCATCAAGTAGGAAATACCGTAATTGATGCTTTATTACTAGGTCTTGATATTATAAAGGAAAAGGGGGAAGAATCATATCATGAATTCTTTAAAGATATAGATTTTTCCAAAAGGGTGATTTTAGTAACGGGTCACAGGCGTGAAAGCTTTGGTGGTCCTTTTGAGAATATGTGTAATGCCATGAAAGATATTGCTTTGGCTTATCCTGATACAGAATTAGTATATCCTGTTCATTTGAATCCTAATGTTAGAAATACAGTAAACGAAATTTTAACAGGAGTTGATAATGTTAAACTAATCGAGCCATTGGCTTACCCTTATTTAATATGGTTAATGAACAAATCATTTTTTGTTTTAACCGATTCAGGAGGAATACAAGAAGAAGCTCCTTCTTTAGGCAAACCAGTATTGGTAATGCGCGATGTTACAGAAAGACAAGAAGGTGTTGAAGCTGGCACAGCTAAATTAGTAGGAACTGATTATGATGTGATTATGAAAGAAGCTAAATTGCTTTTGGATGATGAAAATCATTATAAAAATATGGCTAATGCGGTCAATCCTTATGGTGATGGAACTACCAGTCAAAAAGTATTGAATATTTTAAAATCTCAGCAATAACAATGGTTAAAAAAGATAGAAATATAAAAGCTGTAATGGTCGGCTTAGGATATATAGGCTTACCCACAGCAGCATTGATGGCAAGTAGAGGAATTAAAGTCCACGGAGTTGATATTAATCAAAAGGCTGTAGACACTATAAACCGTGGAGAAATCCATATAGTAGAACCTGATTTGGACGGTCTGGTTCGCCATGTTGTTAGGGAATGCTACTTGGTAGCTGATACCAAAGCCACCGCTGCTGATGTATTTTTAATTGCTGTACCTACACCTTTTAAAGGCGACCACATACCAGATATTTCTTATGTAGAAGTTGCTACTAGAAACCTTTGCCCGTTTTTAGAGGAAGGTAATTTAGTAATATTAGAATCTACCAGCCCAGTGGGGACTACCGAAAGGGTAAAAGAAATTATTGATGAAGAAAGACCTGAATTAAAGGGGAAAGTATTTATTGCTTATTGCCCAGAAAGAGTTCTACCAGGTAATGTTATACATGAACTTGAGCATAACGATCGTTCTATTGGAGGGATGGATGAAAAATCTACTGAGCAGGCAATTAATTTCTATAGAAACTTCGTAAAAGGAGAATTAGTGGCTACAAATGCTAGAACTGCTGAAATGTGTAAATTAGTAGAAAACTCATCTCGTGATGTAAGCATTGCCTTTGCTAATGAGCTATCTATGATTTGTGACAAAGCAGGAATAGACGTTTGGGAATTGATTAGTTTGGCCAACCGTCATCCAAGAGTGAATATTTTACAGCCAGGAACAGGAGTAGGCGGACATTGTATAGCTGTTGATCCTTGGTTCATTGTTTCAGAATTTCCTGAAGAGGCAAAAATTATTCGTTCTGCCCGTGAAATAAACAATTACAAAACAGAATGGGTAATTGAAAAGATAAAAAATGCAGCGCTGAAATTTGAAGTGAAACATGCTAAAAAGCCAAAAGTCGCTTGCATGGGTTTAGCTTTTAAGCCTAATATTGATGATTTACGAGAAAGTCCAGCTTTGTACGTGACAAAATCTCTAATCAAAGACGGATTAGAAATCATGCCAGTAGAACCTAATATAGAAGAGCATGATGAATTTCAGGTTTACTCTGTTCAAGAAGCAAGAGAAAAAGCTGATATATTAGTATTTTTAGTCTCTCACAGAGAATTTAAAAAACTTTTTGAAAGAGGAATAGATAAGGAGTACTTAAGTTTTGTGAATTAAATGGTTCAAGAATTTAATAAAACGATTCTAATTACTGGTGGAGCTGGCTTTATAGGCTCCCACGTTGCCCGACTATTTGTCAACCAATATCCTGATTATAAAATTGTTAACCTGGACGCATTGACCTATGCGGGAAATCTGGAAAACCTT
>QNXU01000304.1 GCA_003973485.1 Bacteroidota bacterium
AAAGCACTAGATCTCCTGCATCTTTTAAAATATTAAAGTCACCTTTCAAATCTTTAAAATCAATTGAATAATTGAAGAAGGACTGAAGGACATTAAATTCCAGATCGGTTTTAATTAGCTTGGGATTTAGGTCTGAACCCATTGAATATGGAACTAGAGAAAATAAATAACCATCATCTAGAATTTTAAAAGCCTCTGCTCTAAAATCAGTACTCTTTGATATTTTGAAATCACCCATTTCATTATAAATATGGATTTTCTTCTGTTGGCGATCTAGTATTTGAACATCTCCGTTTTCAACAACTTCAAAATCAGTAAGTTTTTGATATTCTCCAGGCGCATCTCCAATAGCACCATAAGACCGAATAAAATCACCATTAATATCAAATGCAAATACTTTCTTCTTTACTAAAGCATCCATTATATAAATAATATCTTTATGGATTATTAGCTTATCAATATCCGCAAAATAGGCCTCTTTAATTACTTCTAAAGCAACATATTTTTCCACCCTAAAATATGGGTCAAAGGATTCCGTCTCACCTAAATTGATATCCAATTGGTTTGATTTACCAATATCCGATTCAATTAATTTTTCAGATTTCTTAGACTGGGAACAACTAATTGCCATTATTGAGAATAATGGAATAATTAATTTTAAATATCTATTCATAGTTAGTTAATAAAATATTAAAATTTAAAAAAATGCGGGTGAATTACCCGCATGTTGTATTAAAAACAAGTACTTTCTGAACAAGCAAAAGAATTTTCAGCCATACACAGCTTTTTTTGCCCCCCAAACATCCCCTTACATTCATATACTTTCCCAGGACCTGTATTGTCTGGTACTATTGTAGCCGATAAATCAACCTGTCCAATAAAAAAACTCAATACGACTAAACTAAAAATTGTAGAAATTAACTTTTTCATAGTTACAAAATTTTAAGATTAATATTTATTTAACACCAACTCAACTTTCATCAATAGCATTATGAAAATGAAAAACCATTCTTTATCCGTGGCGCCTTAGGGATAGGGAGGAAAGTCATTCACTTTACAAGGTTTTGTCCCATATAATTGGGAAAATCCTAACTTTTGAGTGTTAGTATTTTGTTGATGATCAAAGAAAAAAAAAAAAAACAATTGTATATATCCAAATTTATTACGCCTATTTTTTTCATGATCGAAACCTCACTAAATAGAAACCAGTCAGATTAAAGTAGTTAGGATTAATTTTAGTGATCTTATCAATGCTTTTCATATAAGATATTATTTAAAAACATACATTTACTTCTTAACAAAAAACTGAAATAGTCATAAGCTTATATTTACACAAGAAGTATTTATAAACTTTCACAAATTCAATTAATCCCCTATCTTGTTTTCAAAATAAATTATTCGAAGATATTGGAAGTATTAGGCATTGACATTGGAGGTTCTGGCATGAAAGCTGCCATAGTAGATTTAAAAACCGGGGAATTCATTGGTAAACGAAAACGATTTAAAACGCCACAACCCGCAACACCAGAAGCTATGATGAAGACTGTAGTAAAACTGCAAAAACACTTCGATTGGTCTGGCCCAATTGGTTGTGGGTTTCCTGCCGCTATAATTGATGGAACCGTGAAAACAGCCTCTAACATAGATAAAAGCTGGATAGAAAAACCGCTTGCCAATATGATTAGAAAGGCCACGGGTTGTGCCACTCGGGTTATGAATGATGTGGATGTAGCAGGCTTGGCAGAAATGCGATTTGGGGCAGGAAAAGGCCATGATGGAACTGTATTGGTATTGGCACTCGGCACAGGAATTGGTTCAGCTTTATTTCACAATCAACAACTAATGCCCAATACGGAACTAGGTCATATACAATTCAAGGGAGATATAGCAGAAGCTTATGCCGCAAATTCCATTCGAGAAAATGAAGACTTAAGCTGGGAGGTATGGGGTAAGCGCTTGAATCAGTATTTAGTGGAAGTACATAAATTATTCTGGCCTGATTTAATTATTTTAGGTGGTGGCGTAAGTAAAAAATTTAAAAAATACGAAAAACACATTGACAGCAGACTAAATGTAATCCCTGCAGAATTAAAAAACCATGCTGGGATTGTAGGGGCTGCTTGTCAGTTTTTGTAGTTATAATCCTTCTGTTTTGGAGTATAACCGGTTAACGCAAATTGGTAAACCTCATGTTTATTCTTCTGTTTTAAATATTCCTCATCCCCAGTTGTATGATATAAACTTCTAAAAAGTAAAGAAGAAAGATGGCTTCCTCCACCGTTTTGATTGATAAAACTTAGCGCTTCATTAAGCCTAGTTTCTTTTTCATCACTTCTAAGTTCAGCCTCTATGTTCTTACCTATCGCTTCATAGCAAATTCCATATTTCTGAAAATAAGTTTTTTCAGAATCTTTCAATTCCTGAATCTGACTATAAACTTCCCTTGTTAACTCTCCTAAAGAAAAATGAGACTCGATATACAGTTCATAAAATTTCAAATTATTGGGATAAAGTTGATGGAGCTTATTTGCATAATACAATGCTTTATCAGGGTTATTCTCTAACCTTAAATAAATATGTGACAAATAAATCAATGCCTCGGTGCTCACTATACTTTCTTGATTAGCCACTTCTTCCAGCCACTTTAATCCAGTTTCTTTATCCCCTTCTTTAAAAAACCAAATCATAGTGCCAATAACTGAGTTTTCAGTTTTGTAATATTGATAATAATAATGATATAAAGCAGACAACAATTTTACTTCTTGCTGCTCAGGCTCTTGATCTAAATTATTTTTAACTAAATCATAAACCATGGAGCCACTTTGCAATGCCTTATAATAATTCCCCTTATTATAATTGTATTCAGCACTCAAAAGAGCACCATTTATTTGATTATAATTGAACTTGTTCAATTCAATATTAACTTCAGCTGTGGTTAAATAATTTTTATAAGCATTCAGAATTGAATCATTTTGATTGTGAATAGGAAGATGAAACCAGCGCATATAATGTGCCCTCAGGAAATTGTAATTTGATGATTCGGTGGTGCTATCGATGCTCGAGATAATGCTATCCGCTTCTTCAAAATTGAAACTATAGAGGTGTTTAAAAACTTGAACGCTTTTCTCATCTTCTAATTGGGAAAAACCATTTGTACTCAAATGAAATAATAGTAGTAAAACTAATAGCCTCATTGCCCAATTATCTATAATGATTGAAATATTTAGAATAAGCCAGGATGTAATTTAAGGATTTGCCCATAAGCCTTAGCTCTATATTCTTCTTCTTTATCAAGTGCTGTTTCTTTAGCTATCATATATCCACCTTTGTGATAACGTTGAAACCAAGGCAAAACAACCAAATAACCTTCTACCAATGAAAATTGAACCACATAATTAAAATAAAGACCAACCAATGCTGCTGTTAACCCCATGGAGTTAAGACCATCCTTCCAATTGCCATAAAGCAACTGACCACTTCCCGGAATCACAACACTCATCCACATCGCTAAATTTGGCTTTACTTTATCAGCTTTAGTATTGAAATTATTCACCATCAAATAAGCGTCATAAGAGTTCAAGTCCATTTCCTCTATATAATTATCAAAAATAGACTGAAATTGATCATAATCCTCCTTTAAATAATAGGCTATTGACTTAAAATATTGCTTTTTTAGATTTGCTTCAGGATTATTAAAATCATTCACGGCACCCAAAGTAATAATAGCTTGGTTGTAATTGTTAATACTCAAATAAGCCAAGCACTTTTTAAAAATGTATTCATTTTTCTGTTCAATATTCTGCTCCAGAAAAGATGCATTATTGTAGAAACGTATAGCTCTTTCTACATTGCCTTTCAGAAAATAAGCTTCTGCAAGTTTAAAGTACGTATCAGGTGAAGTATTTTCTGAAAAATAAATCGCTCTTTCATACGCCAACACACTATTGGAATAATTCCCTGCTTCAAATTGTTCTTTAGCAAACTGCAATGTTCCTTCAACAGATTGAGAAAAAATTTGAAAGAACGGAAAAATGCTAATAACTAGCGCGAATAATAGCTTCTGCATCTTTTTCAATTTCTAACCAATAGTTTTGATTATAGACCTGAGCTGCCTTGCCTGATCCATATAAATTTCCTGCATAAAAACCTGTAGACAAGCCTGCAAACACCCAACCTACTGTGGAAGAGGCACCATCTTTATTAAATCCTCTGTAGGACTGAAAAGCTGTTCCTCCCACTACCAATAAACTAAAAATACCGTCTTTAAAATCACCTGTATAAAATTTACCACTGCCTGGCAAAACAGCAGACATCAACACAGCAGCCCATGGTTTTTTGGGTTTAAATGATTCAGCTTTTTTAGACAACCTAATTAAACCAGAAATAGAAGGGTGGTTATTATTGGATAATTGAGGAATTTTGGTTTCCACTTTCTTCCAGTTACCAGCCATAATTTCTCTGTGAAAATCATAAACACTCCTTTTTTGCTGGTCTATTGGCAAATTATCTGAATTCTGATCAAAGCTTTCAAACTTCTTCCCAAGAATTAACATTTGTAAATACAATTCTGCCATTGGAACAGAAAAATCATTTAAGGATGGGTATAATGACTCTGTTCTTTTAACTGCTTTATTTAGTTGTCCATTTTGAAAATAACTATCCACCAAAGCAATCTTCAATGAATCATTATCTTTTTCCATAAAAAGCAATCTTTCATATTCAACTGCGGCTAGTTCATATTGCCCACTTTTAAATAAATAGGATGCAAATTCTTTACTCTTATTGAGGGTGTAAATATCTTGAGCTTGGGAAAAATTGAATGTCCAAACTAACAAGAATGATAATATTAATAATCTCATTGTATTTGTAAGGGATCTATTAAAAGCTTGGTTTTTGGGTCAACGTCATATTTTTCAGGTGATAATGAATTACATCTCGACAAGCGATCAAATCCATTTAACATACCTTTAAATACGCCTTGCTTTTTAACTGCCTGAAGGGCATAAACAGAGCAAGAAGGCGTGAAAGAACAGGATTGTGCATCCTGAGATGATATAAAAGATTTATAAAAAAGAAATAGTCCAGAAAACAAGAATTGAACTTCATTTGTGTTCTCATGAACATGTTCATATTGATCCTTTATTTTAACTTTCTCCGTTTTGGGATCTTCATATTTTATTTCACTTAACATGGCCAATTCTTCAGTAACCTGCGACCACAAATTCAGGCTGATACAATTAATCAATAAGATCAATACGATACATCTCATCATTTTCCAACTCATCTATCTCAATATTCTCAAATGTAGTTATTTTATAATATTCAGTTCCGTGAAGATAAGAAATCTGAATAATCTTTTTAGGAAAAGGCAGCCCATTAACACTTACATAATTTTTATAAAATCTTTTACCCATGATTTCGCCATTAGGCTTAAATAAGACGATACCAAAAAGTTGGTCATTTTTTAATGAAAGTACAGCTTTTCCAAGCTTATCCTCCAATGCTGTAGGAGGAAGCCATTCAATAATAGTTTGGTCTTCAGATTCCTCTATGGAATTGATGTAGTAGCCTGACTTATCCAATCCAAAATTCTTTAAATCCCCACTTAAGGCTAAATTGAAAATAGTGAATTTATTGGTACTAGGTGTGAAGCTTTTACTTACCACTTGCTTATTTTCCAAAACATACATTTGCGTATCAGCTAAAACCAGTGTTTTAGGTTCTGGAAATGTAACCTCATAAATAATTTTTCCATACTCCTTATCATAGTACACTTTGCCTTTATAAAATTCAGAACCCTTTGGATTCTTATCTTTAATGGAAAAATCAGCACTTATTCTAAAGTAAGCTTGGGAAAACCCTGAATAGCTTAACAATAAAAAGAATAAATAAAAAATTATGTTTAATCTAATCCTCATAAAAATAAATGACTATCCCTTTTGCAAGGAATAGTCTTTATAATAAGCTCAATGTAATTGATTACAAATATTCTTAGTAAGTGTAATAAACAGGAGATGTAAGCGCACCTAATACCACTGAAGTACCTAAACCAATAAAGTAAGAAATCTTATGATTACTTCCTTTATCATTATTCAATAGAACGGTAAAAATACCAATTGGCCAACAGCAGAAACCCCAGGCAAATGATCCCCACTCCATATCATCTAAAGTGAAGCCATTCCTTGCCATCATTCCTTCAGGACCGTAAGAAAGGTTCATTCCATCAACTAAACCAGCATTTTTTTCATAAATGCTATGAAGTGTGATGTTTTCATTCATTGAAACATAAGTTTCGAGTTCGTTTAACTCAGCAAACTCTGCGTTAATTTTTTCTTCATTCAATTCGAATAAATCTGCATTTGTTGCATAGCTTGAAGAAGCTAACACAAAACAAGCTGCAACAGCTAGTAATAATCTTTTCATGTTAAATGGTTTAAAGGTTTTAAATTTATTACATCTCTAAGAAACAATTAATCTTATAAATTCGCAATAAATAATATAACAATTTATACGAAAGGTTAAATTTTTCGATTAAATCACCACTCTTCTCGGTATATCCATTGGTAACCTACTCAAAAGTTCATAATTCAATTGATTACTTAATTCTCCAAAACTTGCGACAGTTACTTTAACCTTTCCGTTACTACCAATCATAATCACTTCATCTCCTTTCCCAACATTCTTACATTCGGTTACATTTACAATCATCAAATTCATGTTAACCGTGCTAATTACTGCAACTCTTTTTCCATTTACAATCACCCTTCCTTGGTTACTTAATGATCTTGCAAAACCATAGGCATAGCCTACAGGAACAGTGGCAATTTTCATTTTTTTAGTTGCTTGATAACTTGTTCCGTAGCCAATGAATTCCCCCACTGGCACTTCCTTTACTGACATGATTTTACTTCTCCAGCTTATCACTCTTTTCAGCGGGTGCCTTACTTTTCTATCCAAGCCATCTTGACCATGACCATTACTTCTTTGATAGGCGATAAAAGTTTCCTGACTTGGCCAAAAACCATACAGTAAAATACCAATTCTGACCATATCCATCTGAGTTTCTGGATATGACATAGCGGCTGCAGAACAAGCAGTATGCCTTCTTTTGGGCACTAAATTATTCTCTACAAACAAATCATATATTTTTTCATACTTCTTTATTTGATCTACCACTCTTAAATAATTTGTGATACTTTCTGCCCCAGCATAATGCGTACACAATCCTACAAAAGAAATATATTCCTGATTTTCTTTCATCAAATCCATCACTTCTTCAAGGTGCTCCTCCTCAAAACCAGTTCTATTCATTCCAGTTTCTATCTCAACATGAATTTTTGCTTTTTTATTTAGTTTTTTGGCATAATGAAGAGCCGCCTTCAACCTCCCTATCTCAAAAACATAAAACTCTACTTCATTTTCAATAGCCCATTCAGTTTCTTCATCTTCCATCCATCCCATTATCATCACCTCAGTAGACTCTTGCTTTATTTGACAAACCTGTTCTGCTTCATGGGTAGAAAATACGGAGAGATGATTAACCTTTGCTGATTCGAAAAGCGGAACCATTTCTTTTATCCCATGCCCATAAGCATTCCCCTTTAATACGGCTGAAAGCAACACATTATCCGCCAGTTTCTTTTTCACAAAACGAACATTTTGTCTTACTGCACTCTTGCTCAGTGTTATAGTGGAAGTACTAAATATGTTATGATTCATATTTTCCAGTTAGATTGAAGAAAGTAAATTGACTACAAAAAAAGGGTTAAAAATAGTGATAATCAAATCACAGCATCACTATTAAAAGTTAAAAAATATCATGAATGTAATCCAAAGTAATTAATTAGGCCGATATACATTTTAACTCCCTGCTCTATAATTTCATCTGGAAAATCATAAAATTCATCATGTAAATGTGGGCAATCCATACCCGAACCTATCCCAAAAAAACCTGTTTTATATTGTAGCTTATATTGACCAAAGTCTTCACTCCACTTGAAAGGAGTTTTTAATTGTTTAAAATTAAGATTCATACTTGTTGCAGCATCTTTCATAATGTTATAGGCTTCATCAGAATTGGTGGTAGACGGAAATACTTCAGTATAAGATATTTCACAACCCAAACCATCATCTTCACAGTATTTATGAATTAAATTTTCTGCTTCATCGATGAGAATGGACATATCTTCATCTTTCATTGCTCGAAGTGTAATTCTTATTTCTCCATACCCAGGGCTTGTTCCAAAGGCAATTTCACCTAATTCACTGTGAATGACGGTTGCTAAGCTTAGATCTGAGAAATCTATTGTACGATGGATACGAGTCATTTCGGTAGTGATTTTAGCCATTGCTATTACAGGGCTTATGCCGTATTCAGGCTCTGCTGCATGACTTGTTTTGCCAAAAAGCTTTATCACCATACCTCTTGAAGCCGCTGCAAATGTTCCAGTTTTTGTTAAAATTTCACCTTTAGGAAAATCAGGTAAATTGTGAAGTCCAAATAAATAATCCAGCTTAATACCCAATTCCGATAATCCTTTATTTATTCTTTCTGCTCCTTCTCCAGTTTCTTCAGCTGGCTGGAAAATCAAATAAACATTCCCCTTCTTAAGTGGATTTTTTTTGAGATATGATGCTATTCCTGCAACCATAGCCATGTGACCATCATGTCCGCACTTATGAGCCGTATGAGGGGTTTTAGAAGCATATTCCAAATCTATAGTTTCGGCTATGTGCAATGCATCTATATCAGCACGAAACCCAACATTTTCTCCTTTTTCCTCACCCTTAAACTGAGCAATGACACCATGCCCTCCAATATTCTTCCAAATTTGATTAGGTTTGAATTGCTCAAGAAACTCAACAATTATTAGTGCAGTCTTTTCTTCTTGATTTGAAACTTCTGCATTTTCGTGTAACCGATGTCTTAACGCTATAAGCTTCTCTATATCAAGATTTATATCCATAAAAAAACAATTTAAAAAGAGGCTATTAGTCAATTACATTTGAATACCCAGCAAATGCAGCTATTCATAAAAGGCTTCAATTAATTTAAAAATCGTTAAATTTATTCAACGGTTTTCTCAATATAATTAGAGTTTAATATTCCCAAAGCTCCCATATATTTCACCTTGAAATTAATTAAATCCCCAACTTTTCTTTTTTCAGGATTATCACCTAAATCGATCACAATCATATCTGAACTTGAACCTACAATTTCGAAATTATAGCCATCTAATATAAGGTATTTAGGATCGATATCAAGTACTCCAATATCTAAAATAGCCCTGTAACTGGTCTCACCATATAAAGATTCATCAATTTCAGTAGTTTCTCCCTGCGGATTGGCTGCCATTTCCCCCATTGGCACCTTAGGCTTTTCAGTGATTTCAATGATTTCGGTAAAAAGTTCTAAACAATCATCATGCATCCCTTCAATAGTGGTTTCTTCAAAAAGATTAGCCCCAAAATAAAGTGTTTCCCCAATTCTGAAGTGATTTACCCCTGCTGGTATTTGTTTATTCATAATCAACGGAATGGTAACGGAGGTTCCACCTGAAACTAAAGGTAACTTTCTATTGAATTTAAGTTCGATTATTTGTTTATACAAACTTAATTGAATGAGCTTATCCTGAGAAGGCATTACGCCATGTAAACAATTCAAATTAGTTCCTATGCCTTCTATTTGGATATTGGGCAACTCAAATACTTTGGCATAAAAATCAATTAAATGATCACCCATCACCCCTTCTCTCAAGTCTCCCGTTTCCACCATGATGATAACTTTATGAGTTTTGTTTTGCCTCACAGCCTCATCTGAAAGAAGTTTTAAAGTATAATATTCAGTATTCATGCTCATATCTGCATAGCGCACGATATCAGGAATACTTCTTTTTGCAGGTGGTTTTATATAGCAAGTTTTTACTGTAGGGTCTATCTCCTTAACTTTTTGAAGATTTTTAATTCTGGAATCATGGATTTCCCTAAAGCCAAGATTGATAACTTCCTTTAAATAAAGTTCATTACCACAGAAAAGTTTGGTAACGGCTCCCCAGTCTAGATTATTTTCAGTAAAAAGTTTATGTAAAAAATCAAAGTTATGTTTAAGCTTATCTTTGTATAGTTTTAAAAATGCCATGTTTAGTTTTTTAACCTCATCTCCAAATATTTATTGGTGAAGCCTAATTTCTCGTATAAGAATTTAGCAGGATTTTCTGGTTCTACATGCAGTGCAATGTCACCTTTAGCTGTATTAATTGCCTTCTTCATTAATTCTTTACCAACACCCTTTCCTCTCTGATCACTATGAACAGCTATATATACCAATATGTTTTCTGGAATATAACCTGACATTCCTGTTTGATTCACAACTACTGCTCCTTTTATACTTCCACTTTCACGAGCCAAGACTACAAATCCGCCTTGATGACCAAATGAACTCAATGCATAATCCAGACATTTCATGATGTCTTCCTTTGGATCACCAAATTCATCAAGATGGGTATGAAGAAAATCTGCAATTTCATTCTTTTGCAATGTAGTTGCTGAGTCTATTGAAGTAAGTGTTTGATATTCCATGTATTATTTATTTTTAGGATATATTAGAGAGAAAGTTACAAAAATTATTGCTGAAAAACAGATACCAAATACGTTAGGATCCAATCCTAAAGGTAATTTAAATAAATATTCAGTAAACGGAAAATCAATTATTTGCATTTTATTAATTGATGTAACCAATTGACCAGGCGTCATCTTGTCAATATTTACCCCTGTAAATTCAACTTGAGGCTTTGCTTCATTCATAAATGTTCGTAATTCAGACATTTTTGTTGCAGTAGCGAAGGTAATTTTATTGGCTTGTAGCAATGCAGTGGTTAATCCTCCTACTATCATAGCTGAAAATGCTGCATTTCCATTGGTTTTATTCCAAAATAAGCCTCCAAGAATTGGTACAAACAAACCAGAAACCATAAATGCATAGCTATATAACATTAAACTTAAAACATTTTCCATAGCACTTGCTAATAATAGCGCTAAAGCTCCAACTAATAATGTAACAATCTGTGAAAGCCTTAATTCCTTTTTATCAGAATTAAACCGATTCGTGAATTTTTTAATGAAATCTGAAACAAAATTTCCTGAAGAAGCCATCAAGCAACTATCTGCGGTGGAAAGTATAGCTGAAAAATAGGCTGACATCATCAACCCTAGCAATCCTACTGGCAAAACAGTAGCCAGCATCATAGGCAATCCTTTCTCTGGGTCAGCTTGAGCTATATTCTCTGGTCCAAATCCAGCAAACATACCTTGGTCAGCAGCAACTCTGGCTAAAAGACCTAATGCAACTCCCATGAAAGCCATTATTGGCCATTCGAAAACACCAGCTATATACCATGCCTTCTTAGCGGTTTTCACATCCTTACTGGCATAAATCCTTTGATAGAGTGTCATCCCAACAAACCATATTGGTATAATAGTTACTACCCAATACACCACATCCTGCCAGCTGATATTAGACAATGACAGCATTTCTGGAGCTAAAGTTTCTTTAATTGCAGGCCAACCACCTACTGCATTATAAGACAATGGGATACCAATAAATATCAATCCACTCAACAATATTATCCATTGAATGGTATCGGTATAGATTACTGCTTTTATTCCGCCCATCACTGTAT
Organism: Bacteroidota bacterium; assembly: GCA_003973485.1. GTDB lineage: Bacteria > Bacteroidota > Bacteroidia > Cytophagales > Cyclobacteriaceae > Marivirga. The sequence continues at coordinate 11,679 of QNXU01000304.1, forward strand.
AAACCACTGCAATGACACCCATTATAATTAACGCCTGATTTAAACCCAAATCAGGAAAAGTTCCTGAAGCCAATTTGGCTCCTGCTAATATTTGTGAACTTGTAAAACCTAAATAGCCTATGGCTGAAATCAAAGCTGCTAACAAGGCAGTTTTCTTATCAAAAAAATAAGCAAAAAGCTGTGGCATGGTATGAAACTTATCAAATGCTTTATTTCCACGCACCACAGGGATTAGAAAAACAGCCGCAAGCCATGCTCCAATCAATCCAGTAAAAAGCATCCATGAGCCTGAAATCCCGATTGTAAAACCAAGCCCTCCTAAACCAATTGAAAAACCTCCTCCTACATCAGTGGCCACAACACTTAATCCGATATGCCAGCTGGTCATTTTCCTGCCCCCAACGTAATAATCGTCCATCCCTTTGTTGGATCTTAGGAAGTAATATCCAACGCCTAAAACGCCAAGCATGTAAGCAACAAAAATTGAAATATCTATTATGTGCATGTATGGATTATGAGATAAAAAATGGGGCAATTTGGATTTTAATAACAAGTCAAGATTGGGGTGGCGCTC
>QNXU01000375.1 GCA_003973485.1 Bacteroidota bacterium
GCATTAGATGTAACAGTTAGACTTACATCAAAAACACCTGAATTTTCATAATAAACAGTAGGATTTTGACTTGAGGATGTGGAAGGTGTACCACCTTCAAATTCCCAATACCATTCATTTGCACCAAATGAATTACCAGTAAAATCAACATCAGTATTAATACAAGTCTCATTTTGCGACAAACTCATAGTTGCAATAAAATTTTCAGTTCGATAATTAAGATATCCTCTCCCATTTTCAAAACCAGCACGAATCCTTTGGTACTGTTGAGGACTAAATTTATCCTGACATCTATCAATTGAATAAGACATTATATTTGACACATCAGGATCATAGGTCTGGTCATTAGCATCTCTAGCTGTACCAATATATACACAATCATTATTTACAACACCTGATAAATTAGGGTCAGCAGGAGTATCGCACAATCTATCTCCAGCACTCTGGCAATTAGAACCATCTACTAGTTCATCAGTAGTTCCAGTATTTGTTGTTCCATGAGTATGGTACAGAGTGAAATAGTGGCCTAATTCATGTTCTAAGGTTGAATTACCATTTAATACACAACCATAAACTACGAAGATATGATCAGCGCTAGGCGGAAAACGAGTATAACCGCAGACAGGATTCCCATTGCTTGATAAAGAACCAGTAAAATAAACATTTATAGTTTTAGGAACAGTATTCCCACTTGTGACCAATCCTTCACTAGATGAATCAAGGTTATATGCATCATCATTATCAATATAGTTTATATCACCTTCATGAAAAAAAGAAATACTGGAATTAGCATAAAATGCATTAATCTGATCAATCAAATTATCTTTTTCAGTTTCTGACAAGCCGCCAGACCCGTCATTTCTTCTGACCGAATGAAATTTAATTGGTATTTCAACAGCTACATTTTGCAATGAACTTCTTTTGTTAGATTTCAATAAATCTTCAACAAGAGCAGCTTTCTCTTTACTGATGGTCGTTCCACAATTAGATTGACCTAAGGCATTATTTATTTTAAAAACCTGTGATAAGGTTAACAGGGTAATTACTATAAATATCTTTTTCAATTTTTTTTAGGTTTATTGTTTTTTTTAACAAAAAAAGGCAAACATAAGTTTGCCCTTTTTATATAGTTATTTAATATGATTCTTAAAGAATGATTAAACCATCAACTTCATGAATCACACCATTATTAGCAGTGATGTTAGTAGCTACAAAACCTACATTTTCAGTTTCTGGCAGACTTGGATCTAAAATGATAACTAAGTTACCACCGATTGCACCTACAAGAACTTCTTCGTCCAGCTCATTAGTGATATCACTAGGCAAGGTAGACATTCTTCTAGCAAAATTAACAGAAGTAAATATGTGTCTGTCAATTATTTCTGCTAATGCATCTAAGAAATCTGCATCGTCTTCTTCAGATAAGCCTTCAATTTGTGCCACAGTAGTAATACCTGTTGCAGCTGTAATTACAGAATTATCAACAGCCAATACGGTTTTGTTACCAGAAGTAAGTAAACTAGCTTTACCCACTTTTTCAACAATTGCGGCAAATAATGAATAATTAGCAGTTGCTACTTCCAACAAATTCTCCTCAGGTAATGGAGTAAAAACTCCATTTGGAATAGATCCAGTAAAATTATATCCTGGTATTGTTGTTGTAGATGCAGCTCCGAAAGCATTGCGAACTAAATCATTGATATATATAGAACCACCAGCACCTTCTGTGATAAAATACTCGCTACCGTTTACAGATGTTACTTTGGTACCATTATCTTGCGTGTAAAGATTAATATTGCCATCAAAAGTATGGTTTTCAATATATGTTACTGCAGCAGCATCTGATCCAAAATCCGAATACACAGGTCCGAATAAAGGTGCGTAGATACTGAAAGTATCCGCTATATTATCAAAACCAGTGTAACCAGCGCCATCAACCACATTTCCAAATAAATCGAATGATACTCCGTCATTAACATTTCCCTGAACTGCAGGTGAAAGGAAATCAGCTATAGTCGGTGCTTGTAAAACAGCTCCGCCTACTTTGTGAACAACCCCTGTTCCAGTCATGATGTTAGGATTAGAGGCAGCAACACCGTTAAACGATAACTCACCACCAATTCTAATCTCTTGTACGCCATCTTCTTCACTACCTAAGAGGGTAGGATATTTAGAACTCAAGCTAAAATCACTAGAGATTAAAAACTGGGGAATCACATGAAAACTTAATATTTCAATTAAATCTTCTTGAGGAATAGTAGTTAAATCAATTAAGCTCTCAAAAGCAGTGTTAGTTGGTGCCAATATAGTAATACCATTTGTACTAGCTAAAGTAGATCTTAAACCCGCAGCATCTATATAGGTAGCTAATGTACTCAATTCTGGATCAGCATCTATAGCAGCCATAACATTGTCTGCTGGTATGTCTAAAACTCTATTGATTCCATGAATAACTCCTGAAGTTGAAACTAAATCAGCTTGACTTACAGAAGATTTACCGTTTAATACTGCACCTCTAGCATAAATTGATTTACCGTCTAATAATGTAGGCATACTATTTGGCAAACCAGCGCTAAAATATCCACCAGCAGCAACATGATAAGACAATAATTCAGCAACAGTTTCTGGTGCCAAATCCTCTAAACCACTTACTCCAAGTCTAGCAAATAAATCATTGAAAGCAGCATTTGTTGGGGCAAAAATAGTAAGGGAATCCGAAGCCCCCTCTATAGCATCCGTTAAGCCAGCATATTCAATCGCTGCATTTAAAGAGGTATAACCTCTAGCTTCCAAAACTTGGAAAGCAGATAGGCTTGCAGCATTGCTTTCTCCAGCTCTTTCCACTTCTGGTTCGTAACCACAAGCAGCTAAAAAAGCTAGCGCAACAACTATATATATATATTTAAAATTCTTCATATTATCTATATTTATTATTCTTCAACTCTTTCTAAAGTAAGTAAGAACTCATCAAAATTAGCCCCACTAGTATTTCCATAAGAAACAACAATTGTCATACCTGATCCATCAGGAGAATAGGTGCCATTTCCAAAGGTTTCAGGTTCGTCAGCTCTAAAAATAACAGCTGGAGCACTATTTTGATTAAAAGTTAACCTATAAGTTCCATCACCAATTAAGACAGTCTCAGGACAAGTCACAAAAGTTAAAGGTACTTCATCTACCAATAATGAGCTAGCTGCAGTTGGTTTTAGAATCGCAGAAACACCTAATGGATCTGATTCGTCTAATACTAATTCAACTTGCAATCCAACAGCAGAACCTACTGAGAATCCTTCATTGAATGATCCTGGTGCAGCAGGGAATTCTGTAACTTGATAGATTCCTTCCCAAACACCTGGTATATCAATCGGACAATCATCATCAATCACTGTTAATGTCATGTTACTTCTTGTTTGACCAGATTGGTAACCAATTTGGTAATTTGAAGACGAAACAGACTCAATTGATAAAGTAATGATTATATCACCTTGTGTTTCCAAGTTTTCAGTTGACTGTACTGTAAAAGTAGTGGTAGCTTCATTAGCCTCAAAAACTATTTCCTGCAAGTTATCAGCAAAAGAAACTAATGCACTAGCATCAGCACCAGCATCACCAAAATCAGAGTCTGCAGCATAAACTGCTGAAGCTGAAACTGAAACTGTAAGAGCACCACTAATATCTGCAGCAGATCTTTTCAATCTAACTTGATAAGTATTATCAACTAAGTTTGAGCTAGAACCATCAGCAGCGTTTACTGCAATACTCTCGGAAAAACTTGCTGAACCTTGTTCAAAAGCTACAAAAGCTTGACCATCCTTTTCCCCATATCTTGGGTATAGCTCTGATTGATCACATGATGATACTATCAATGCAATCATAACAAGAGCAAAGGCAAATATTATGTTTAATTTATTTTTCATAATCAATAAGTTTTAGTATCCAGGATTTTGCGGTTCTAAATTTCTATTTTGTTGAATATCTCTATTCGGAACAGGAAATAATTGGTCATTCGCATCAAAACCAGCATTAATTGCTGACATAGTACTAACAGCATTTCCAGTTCTTATCAAATCATACCATCTATGCCCTTCAGAAAACAACTCCCTGAATTTCTCATCTAACAAATCTTGCTCACTAACACTACTAAGTGCCGCTGCGCCAGCTCTTGTTCTTAATGCATTTACATCATTTATTGCTTGCGCTGAACCTAAATTAGCCTCTGCTCTGATTAGATACATTTCTGCTAATCTAAATACAATAAACCCATCAGTTCCAGTAGAAATATCAGTGTATTTATTCACGTAATATCTTCCTTCAGCATCGCCTTCATTCAATTCAATTAAATCTGCTCTAGAATCATTTGGATCTTCTGTTAATGAAGCTAATAATTGAGGTGAAACAGCATATTCAAATCTACCTGAAGGTAAATACTGAAAGGCAATTCCATTTTGATCTGCTGCACTAAAGAAGACAGAAAAGATAATTTCACTATTTTGAACTGAGCCTGGTTGAAATAATTCTGAATAAGTATCTGCCAATTCAAATCCACCATTTTCAATTATGTCATTAGCAACTGCTCCTGCGCCAGCAACATCACCAGAATATAATAAAGCCCTAGCCTCCAATGCTTTTGCAGCCCAGCTAGTTGCTCTATATTGATTGTCATTTTCAAAAGTTACTCCTTCTAATTCAGTTGCAGCAGTTCTAGCCTCTTCAATCACAAAACTCATCACTTCTGAACTAGGAGTTCTGGAAATGGTAGATAGTGTCTCAAGATCTGTGGAAGTTGCTAATGGAACATCTCCATATAAATTCAATAAATTAAAATGAAATAATGCTCTTAGAAATCTTGCCTGACCAACGATTTCATTTGTCAAAGCTGGAGTTAAACCAGGTAATTCTGGATTAGCTTCAATAATTTCCAAAACATTATTACACTGAAAAATACCAGTATAACATTCTTCCCACATACCTGCTGTAGTCACATTATTAGAACTCATAGTATTGTCATCAACTTCTGCAATAGTAGGAAATGATCCACTATGTACTAGTTCATCACTGGCAACGCCAGGCATGTTAACTAACAAATTGCCATAAACATCACCAACTTGTAAACGTGAATATATACCCAATACAGCTGTTTCAGCACTTGCTGCATCTATAATTACCTGATCTGTGGTAATTTGATCAACAGGCTGCTGTTCTAAAAAGCTCTCACATGAAGTGAAAACGATTATAGAAACAAAAAATATAAATATCTTTTTCATAATTGAATTAAATTTTAAAGTCCAATATTAATACCACCAGAAATCATTTTGATTTGTGGGATAGTTAAGAAATCAGTACCCAAAGCAGTATTACTTAGCCCAAATGCACTAACCTCTGGGTCAGCTCCATTATAATTTGTGAAAGTCAATAAGTTTTGACCTTGTGCAAACACTCTTAAACTTCTTATATTAATTTTCTCTAACCACTCAGATGGTAAATTATATGCAAAGGTTATATTTTTCAATCTTAAATATGAACCATCAGAAAGGAATCGAGAGTTATCTTGGGTAAAATCAATTGAAGAAGTCTGGGAAGCCTTAGGAATGTCAGTAATATCACCCGGTTGCTGCCATCTTCTCTCATAAACTGCTTTATCTAATCCCCATGGCCCAGAAACGTTTTGAGAAAATCCTAAAGTGTTGTTATAAACATCAACACCATAAACAAATTGGAAAAAAGCATCTAAAGTGAATCCTTTATATGAGAAACTATTTGTTATACCTCCTAAGAAATCTGGTTGATGGTCACCCAATATTTGGTTATCATCACCACCAATAATACCATCACCATTCAAATCTTCAAATTGAGATTCTCCAGTTGCAGGATCCACACCTAACCATTTTACTCCGTAAAAAGTATTTAAAGGTTGACCTTGTATAATAGCGCTTGCAAAACCTGAAAGAATTGGCTCCTCACTATTAATTTTAACTACCTCATTCTCTAAGAATGAAAGATTAAGGTTTGTATTCCATCTGAAATCACCAGCATCAACATTAACAGTACTTAAATCAAATTCAAGACCACGGTTCATCACTTCTCCTAAATTGGATTGAATTGAACCAAAACCAGTAGTCCATGGAACTGGATCAGCAAATAATAAAGCAGTTGTATTTTGTTGGAATACTCCAGTATTCAAGTTCACTCTGTTTCTAAACAAGGCTAATTCTAACCCTATATCAATTGATTGAGTTTCCTCCCATTGAAGGTTAGGATTTTCTAATTGATCTGGTGCTGAAGCTGGTCTGTCAAGGTAATTTGCACCACCTGTAAACGATCCAATATATGTAAAGTTACCAATCTGGTCGTTACCCGTTACACCATAAGATGCTCTGATTTTACCAAAGCTAATAACTCCTACATTAAACCAATCTTCTTCAGAGAAATTCCACCCTCCTGAAACTGCATAAAACAACCCAAATCTTCTATCTGGACCGAAACGGGAAGAACCATCTCTTCTTACAGAAAGTGAGGCTAAATATCTTTCGTCATAAGCATAATTCGCTCTTCCAAAGATGGAATTAAAACTATATGTATCCGTATAAGATGATAAATCCGAAGGAATAGCTGCTGATATCAGATAAGTTAAATCTTCTCTAGCAAACCCAGTACCCGTTGCAAAATCAGTAAATCTAGTTAACTCTTGTAGAGTACCTCCTAAAACGCCTGTCACTTTATGACCTGTACCAAAGATATTAGAGTATCTTAATGTTGGCTCAACTATCCAAGTTCCTTGATCTCTCTGAGCATAAGTACCTGTTCCGTTTGTCCCTCTACCTTGTGCAGTTGAAACAGGGCGGTAACTATCCTCTTTAAAATAAATATAATCATAAGAAAAGTCAGTAGTGAAATCTAAGCCCTCTATAATGTTATATGTAAAATTAGTATTAGCAACAATCCTATTATTTGTCACCTCATTCCTAGATAATAAAGCAGCTCTTAACGGGTTTGTATTAAAACTTGGTAATGCATCTACCAATTCTCCCGTTTCAGGGTCTCTTATTGGTCTAGTGCTTGGTGTTAATATTGCTGCACTATAAATACCATAGATATTATTGTCACCGTTCAATCTTTGTGTAACTCCTCTGGTTAGGTTAACACTTGATTGAATTTTTAATTTCTCAGAAGCTTTATAGTCTACATTGGTTCTAAAGGAATACCGTTGGAATTCCGAACCAATCGTAACCCCTTCTTCATCTCTATATCCACCAGAAATATAATACTTAAAATCCTCTGATCCACCAGAAGCACTTAAATTATATTCTGAAATCCTAGCATCTCTAAAAACTTCATCAATCCAATCTGTATCGGTGGTTCCATCCCAACCCAATTCAGCATCGGTTGGAGGAATTGCACCTGGGTTATCATTTAAAAATGCTTCTCTTTCTAATTCAACTTGCTCTGCTGCTGAAGCTTTCTCTAATACTTGAGTTGGCTGACCGACACCAGACCATGCTCTAAAATCAATCTGAGCTTTTCCAGCTTTTCCTCTTTTAGTAGTAATCAAAACAACGCCATTAGCAGCTCTAGCACCATAAATAGCAGTTTGAGAAGCATCCTTTAATACTTGAATTGATTCAATATCCTGAGGATTTATGTTATTCAAAGCATTTTGACTGTCACCACCTACTCCTATTTGAGCTAAGTTTCCAGATTGGATAACTACTCCATCAACAACGTATAATGGTGAGTTCCCAGCGTTGATTGAAGTTTGACCTCGAACCCGTATATTCATACCAGAACCTGGTGTTCCATTAGTTCCAGAAACAAACACACCAGAAGCAAGTCCTTGTAATGCTTGATCTGGAGCTACAACAGGAACTCTAGATAATTGCTCAGAATCAACAGAAGAAATTGCGCCTGTTAATTCAGTTTTCAAAGTAGTACCGTAACCGACAACTACTACTTCACTTAATTGCTCAACATCAGTTTGCATTTGTACATCAATTACAGATCTTGAACCAATAGTAACCTCTTGCGTTTCCATACCAATGAATGTGAAAACAAGTGCACCACCTTCAGAAGGTACAGAAATTTTATAATTCCCATCCAAATCGGTGGTAATACCAGTACCAGTACCTTTTAATAATACGTTCACACCCGGTAAAGCCTCGCCTGTTTCAGCGTCTGTAACTGTACCGCTTACGGTGCGATCCTGTGCCCATGCGTGTAGCACGAACACCAACATGAAACATGTTAGTAGAATCTTCTTCATACTTATTTTAGTTTAGGTTAACAATAATTAAAGCTTAAATGTACATAACATTAAATGAAAATACCTAACAAAATATTAATTTTTCTTGAAAATTATTTACAAAATAAAAATTAGATATTATCACTTAATGAAGTCTAATGTTGATATGTTAGTAGCTAATACAATAGAATTGATAAAAAACCAGTGTCTAAGAAATTATTAAAATATAATTATTTATATATTTTTTTGAACTACAAAACTTTGAAAGTAACTGTTTTTCTGAACTCTCCTGATGGCAGTCTTTTTGCTCCATAACCAATGACTTGAATATTATCCTTATCTACACCGTCTTTTTGTATTAATTTATTGTAAACTGCATTAGCCCTATTTCTTGACAATTCTTTATTATATGCATCTGATCCAATATTATCAGTGTAACCACCAATCTCGATTTCAACCTCTGGGTTTTTGATTAGAAAATTAGCCAACTTATCAATTTCATTTTTTGATTTCTCAGACAATTCATAACTATCGAATTCAAAATAAATATTATTTAATTCAACTGTCACTCCTTTTAAGATCGGCTTTAAAGCAAAATTTAACTCTGTTTTGCTTTTATTAATATCTAATCTAATTGAATGAAATAAATGCTTTGGAGCATCCACATAAAAAGAATATTCTGATGGTCTTGGAATCACTACTTTATACTCACCGTTCATTAAATTACTATAAGTTTCTTGTACAAGGCTATCCATTTTTAAATCATAAATCTGAATTTTAGCTTTTAAATTTGAGCTATCTTGGGAGTCATATACCTTTCCAAAAACCAAATTCACCTCATTTTCTTCTTTATTCTCGAGGAAGAATATTTTAGAAGGGGGATATTTAGCCTCAGATTGTATTTCTCTTGACCAATATTTTTCACCACTAAACTTTTGGTGATAGGATAGCTCATTATTGAAAGTATTGATGGGTAAACCTAAATTACTAACTTCTTCATTATGAACAGGCCACTTTATTTTATAAATATCGAAACCTCCCATTCCAACTCTACCATTCGAACTAAAATACATTTCATTATTCGATAATGTTAGAAAAGGTGAAATTTCATCAGCAAAGGTATTAATCTTATCACCAAGATTGGTGGCTTTTGTCCATTCCCCATTTACTCTTTTAGAATAGTATAGGTCTCTTTTACCAAATCCACCCTTCCTATTGGAGCTAAAAATCAAAAATCTTCCATCAGAAGAAAGGAAAGGTTGGGACTCCCATGCACTAGAATTGATTCTGCTTCCTAGATTTTGCGGATCCTGCCATTCATCACCTTCATAATATGATATATATAAATCACAACTTCCAAAACCGTCCCTTTTATTACAGCCAGTAAACACCATTACTCTTCCGTCTGCAGAAATAGCCGCAGCGCCTTCATTATCACTAGTATTAATAACAGGGACTTTCTCCACATTTTGAAATTGACTTCCTGATAATTTTGCACGATAAATCCCCTCTGCTAAACTTCCTATTCTTTGACCTGTGAAATACAAAAACTCTGAAGGATATAATGTAAAGAAGGGAAAATAGATGCTTCTAAATATCTTGTCAGATTCAATTGATTTAATCTCATTTTTAGTAGCAGCATTTCCATCGAGTTCTTTTAAGGCAAAATCAATAGATTGTGAAATAACCTCAGCCATCTTAAGATAATCATCTTTATAACCTTTTTGCTTATAAATTTCAATGGGTCTTTTCGCAAGTTGATATTCTCCTCTATCAAAAGATTCTTTACCAAATATGAAATAATAATCTGTATATTTTGGTGGCCATTTTTCTTCTAAAGAAAAAGCTTTTTCAAGCGAGCTTACAACTTTGCTTAAATCATTAATACCGTAAAATAATGTAGCTTGTTCTAGATAGAGATGAAAGTTCTCTGGTTCAATTGCGATGGCATCTTCCATATATTGAACTGCTGATTCCCAATCTCTTTGAAAAAGGGCATCTTTGGATTTTTCGACTAAACGTTCTGTTCTCCATTTATAATCCTGACTAAAAATTGTCAGCGAATAGAAAATAGCAACTATTAGAATTGATGTAATTTTAAAATTCATATCCCAATTTAGCTGATAAGGGAGAATTTCAAAAGCAATTCTTGATTTAAGCTATAGGTAGAACTTTTCCAAAGTTTAATATTGTAAAAGTTACTAAGCACATTAAACCTCTTTCTGATTTAGGGAAAACTAACTTTGGAAAAGTTGAACTAGGTGTATGAAAATTATTGCTTAAGGAATTTGCAAATACTTATGAGTTTGTAAAGAAATGCTCCATTTTGGATTTTCTTTAACATAGTCAACTATCAAGGGCATCATTTCTTCACGTTTACTCCATTCTGGTTGAATTAATAGCTTGCAATCAGAAGTTACTTTTTCAGCATGTTCCTCGGCCCATTTGAAATCTGACTTGTTATAAATGATAATTTTTAATTCATCAGCCCTATCATACCATTGATCCAATGGGGCTTTGAATTTTTTGGGCGATAAGCAAATCCAATCTACCATACCAGTAAAAGGATGAGCACCTGAAGTTTCTACGTTTACATGAAACCCTTTTTGCAATAATCGTTTAGTCAGCCCATGCATATCATACATAAAAGGCTCCCCTCCTGTTATGACAGCCAAACGAGATTCGTATTGGTAAGCCTCATCAACGATATCATCAATCTTTTTCAATGGCCATTTATCAGCATCCCATGAGTCTTTCACATCACACCATACGCAACCTACATCACATCCTCCTAAACGAATGAAATACGCTGCTTTTCCACTGTGAAATCCTTCTCCTTGGATGGTATAAAAAGCCTCCATCAATGGGAGCTCTATATTTGGATCAAACGAGTTCTTGTCCATAAATTTCTTTTTGAGAAGCTAGCCATGTATTCATTAATAAGCCTGCTCTTGTCATAGGTCCTACTCCACCTGGAACAGGTGTAATGTGTGTAGCTTTTTTGGAAACCTCATCGAACAGAACATCTCCCTTCAAAGCAAATCCTGATTTTTTACTTGAATCAGGAACTCTTGTAGTTCCCACATCTATAACTACTACATCATTTTTGACCATATCAGCGGTAATTAAGCCTGGTTTTCCTACGGCTACTATTAAAATGTCGGCTTGTTTAGTATATTTTGCTAAATCAACTGTGTATCTATGAGTCAAAGTAACAGTTGCATCTCCTGGATAATTTGCACTGCCCATTAAAATTGAGACAGGTGAGCCTACAATATGACTTCTCCCAACTACCACGCAATGCTTCCCTTTTGTTTGGATATCGTAGCGCTTAATTAATTCCATCACCCCAAAAGGAGTAGCCGGTACATAAGCCGGTAAATTAGAAGCCATTCTTCCGTAATTCACAGGATGGAATCCATCCACATCTTTTTCGGGCTTGATGGCATTCAAAACCTTATTAACATCTATATGTTTAGGCAGAGGCAATTGAACGATAAAGCCGTCCACTCTATCATCATTATTTAATTTATCTACCTCCTGCAGCAGTTCAGCTTCTGAAATTGAATCATCAAAAAGCAACTTAGAAGACTCAAAACCAATTTCCTGACAATCTCTTACTTTAGCTTCCACATAAGTTTGGCTGGCACCATCAGTCCCAACTAAAATAGCTGAAAGATGAGGTACTTTCCCCCCTTCTTTCTTCAATGCTTCAACTTTCCCTTTTAATTCTTCTTTTATTTGAGAAGAAATTTTCTTCCCATCTAATAAAATAGGCATGATGTTATGCTTATATGATGACTACTTATTTATGAATTTCATGTTTTCAAATCTCTCTAGCAACACCCCTGAAGTCCCCTCAAGGGGATAGTCTCACAGATTTAAATTAGCAGAAACAACGAGCTAATCACTATTAACTATTAACT
>QNXU01000282.1 GCA_003973485.1 Bacteroidota bacterium
TACTGCTTGGCTGGCTTCGGAGGGAATAGAAATTGACTAATATTTTTTCATTATATTTAAACTTAATTATCTTTATTATACGTTATTAAACAGTTCATAAATTTACTTATCATCAATATGAATAAGCCAAGAAACATAAATGTTAGAAATTTTAGAGGCTCCTCTGTTCCTGTTGGTAGTAAGATAGGGAAAATCTTAATCAACAGTAAGGAATCAGATAAAATTGCCAAAGCTGTACGAATTACTGTCAGAGGGGGTAAAAAAACTGTTAAAATATCTAAAAGCACAGCAGAAAATATAAAATCCGCAAAAATCAACCATTAATTATTTATGCAAATTGCATTAAGTGGTCTTGTACTACTACTTATTTTACTCCCCGGAATTTCATTTAGAAAAGGTTACTTCGCTGAAGAATTTTCTAATCAATATACCATTCGAGATTTCTTTCAGCTATTCATAAATACCTTGTTCCCTAGTCTAATTGCTTATTTAATATTCCTCCCAATTATATATTTTTCCTTTGATTATACCTATAACATTAAGATACTATTAGGAATCCTCAGCTCTAACGAAAAATTACTTTCCACTTCCATTAATAGTATTAATAATGACATATCTAAAATTATCACTTTCCAGTTTTTTATTAATTTTTCAGCTTTTCTATTTGGTCATTTTCTTAGAAATTTAATCTTAAAAAATTCTTTTGATGCAACAAATAAGTTTTTCCGTTATAAGAATATTTGGCACTATTTATTGTCAGCCAAGTTTATTTTATTTAGAAGATCACTTATTGAATTAAAAGAAAATAGAGTTGAGGATGTTGACTTAACTTTTGTTGATGCCTTAGTAGCTATAGATAGCAAAACAATACTATATTCAGGAATATTAGTTGATTATGAATTATCTAATGACGGAAGTTTTGGATTTGTTATACCTTAAAAATACGCAGAAAAAGTTTTTAGATGAATCAGCAAAGTCAGAATATAAAGATATAAATGGTCATATTATGTTATTGAAATATGAAAATATCATCAATATCAACCTGAGCTTTATTCAAGTTTTAGAATTGGACAATAACGAAATATCATTTGAAATGATTAGATGATAACAATGCTTTTGAACTTTTACCTCTTCCTAAAAATTCTCTGCCTCAAATCAAAATACTCAAATTTCTCCTCGTCTAAATAACTTAACATGCTATCTAAAAAGCCAATTATGAAAAAACCACCTGGCTTAAGTGCTTTGTAAATTTTATCAATTACTTTTTCCTTAGCAGGCCCATCAAAATAAATCAATACATTTCTACAGAAAATAATATCATATTGGTTTTCACCATATTCCTCCATTATCAAATTAGAGTTTTTAAAAGTTACCTTTTCGAGAAATTTAGGCTTGAAAACAATTTCATCTTGTCCTTCAGTGAAATAATTATCTAATCTCGCATTTTGATTGTAAAGCTTTAGATTCCGCTCGTATTCGGGTAATTTAGCTTGGACAATCTTTCCACTTTCAGCAGCTCTTAAAGCATTTGAAGAAATATCTGTAGCAATACTTTTTACTTTTCCTGTAAATCCTAAATCATCCCATACTATAGCTGAAGTGTAAATTTCTTCACCTGATGAACATCCAGCATGCCACACATTAATTCTATATTGATCAGAAAAATGCTCTTTGCAAACACCTTTGAAAGTAAGCCAAAACTCGGGATCTCTAAAAAGGGAAGTTAAACCTACAGATACTTCATTGATAAAATCATGGACAAAATCTTTATCCTTTAAAGTTCTGCTCCATAAATCAAAACTGGAGGTAAAATTGAATTTACGATAAATTCGTTGCAGCCTGCGTTTGAAAGATTTGGGTTCATAGTTAAAGAAATCTATTCCATATCTTTTCATAATGGCATCCTGAATGGCACGCATTTCTTCGTCCGTAATTTCAATAGCAGATGAAATAAAAGGATCAGTTGACATTTTTTAACTTTAATTGTTGTTCCACCATTCCAGTGAATAAAATAATAATTTTGTCCAACTCTAAATCGAGATTTTGAACCCCTGCTATGCTTACTTTAGAACCAATCCAGTCGCCATCATTAGTTTTGAATTCCAAATAAGTTTCAACTCGCTTCCCATTTTCTAAGTCAGCCAGTACAGTATTTTGAGTCACCCCTTTTTCTAACTTAAAATGATTAGCAAAATCAACAGCCTTTAAAGTCATACGACTAAAACCTGAAGCTTCAAAAAATAATGGATTGGCATTTTTCAAGCTAAAATCTGTATTCAACTCTAAAATAGGGATTACGCCTTTCATAGCCGTAACGGAACCACCTAATTCGTTTAATTTTTGCTTCGATTTGGTAGTAAATTGTGCCAATAGAAGTACTTTCTCCAGATTTTGCTCATTATCATAAATAGGATTGATGGTTCCCGAAAGCCAAACTTCATGTCCGCTTTTATCAACTTGCTTAAATTCTCCTGAGAAGAACTTACCATTTTGCAAACTTTCCCACATCAACTGATATTGCGGTTTGAATCGATCTTTTTCAGGCAATAAATCAAAATAAGATTTACCTTCTATATCTTCCAATTTGAATCCTGTGATACTCAAATAGATTTCATTGGCTTTAACAATTTTTCCTTTTTTATCGAATTCTAAAGAGCCTATGGTTTTATTGATGGCTTCCATGTGGTTCATTAATTCTGCTTGCTGCCGTTCATTTTCACGCTCTAATAATTTCTCTTGAGTAATATCAGTGGCAAATTTCACAACCTTAATAGCTTTTCCATTGATATCGAAAATAGGATTAAATACCCCTTTCAGGATGACCTTCTTACCGGATTTTGTATACCGTTCAAATTCGCCCGTTACAAATTCGCCATTGGCCAATTTTCCCCAGAGTTTTTTGTATTCCAATGATTGAGCAGAATGATTATCCACCATTAACTCATGATGCTTTCCAATCAACTCATCTTTTTCATACCCAATGATGTCCAAATAGTTCTGATTGACATCTAGCACAATCCCTTTAGTATCAAATTCCATTACCGCATTAGCTCTTCCTATTGCTTCTAATTTATATTTAGCATCTAAAGCGGATTTTTTGGTTGCCGTTATATCTGCCTGAATTGCAATATAATTTTTCAACTCACCCTTTTCATCTCTTACTGGGTTGATCGCCAAGGAAACCCAATAGGAATTTCCACCCTTATCATAGTTGAGGATTTCTTCATATATCGGTTTCTGCTCTTTCAGCAATTGACTGATTTTTTTCTTAGTCTCCAGATTAGTTTCAGGTCCTTGCAAGAATTCTCCGGGTTTTCTACCTCTAATTTCATCTAATTTGTAACCTGTCATATTCTCAAAACCAGAATTCACATATTCGATCAAGCCCTCTTTATTGGTAATGATGACGGAATTATCGGTATTATCAGCAACCAAAGACAACCTTCTTTGCTCTTCTTCATTGGCCACTCGTTCAGAAATATCCTGACCTAACATTAAAATTTTGTTCAAATGGCCATTTTTATCAAGCACAGGTGAATAGGAAGCTTCCATCCAAACTTTCTCCTTTTTGGAAGTGCTGGTTTCATACTCTACAATATGATTGGTTCCTGTTTTAATTTTTCTCCATATTTCATCACATAGCTGTGGATTTTTGCAAATATTTTCGTGCTTTTTATATTTAATGTCAGCCTCTTCCCACTTCAAAAATTCCTGAAATTTCTGATTAGCTGAAATCACCTTTCCTTCCACATCAAATTCGGCTTTCAGTAAAGTATTATTTATTGCGCTAAATACACCATCCAATTCCAATTGATTTCTGGCCATTTCCTCTTGAGTAGCCTCCATTTCTTCCATATTCTGGCGCATCTCTTCCTCATTGGCTTGCAATTCGCTAGACATCTTTTGCGAATCTTCTAGTAATTTCTGGGTATTCTCATTGACTTGAATTACTGCAATAGATGCTGCAATATTCTTGGCCAAATCTTTTAAAAACTCAATTTGATACTCTTCCAAAATAGTAAAAGAAGCTAATTCCATCGCTCCTACCATCTTCTCATCGCTGATTAATGGAACTATCAAAATATGGCGAGGTAAAGCATGCCCTAAGCCAGAGGTAATTTTCACATAATGTTCAGGAACATCGGTAATATAAATCAAGTCTTTTTCTTGCAAACACTGCCCCACTAAACCTTCTCCTTTGGCAATTCTTTTGTTGGCTAATTTCTTTCTTTCGTAAGCATAGCAGCCAATCATTTCCAAATATTCCTCCTCATCTTCCTTTCCTGCTAAAAAAAGAGCTCCCTGATTTCCCTGAATATATTTAACTGTTTCACTAATTATATGAAAGCCAAAATCTTTCATATTTTCATTATAGGTGCGCAAAAGCTCTGAAAATTTAGCTAATCCTTCCGCTTGCCAAGTACGCTTTTCTTCTTTACTTCTGAATTTAATGAGCTCAGATTGAAGGTTGATAACTGCTTTTGATAAATGATTATCACTATCTGTTGCTAATTCAATTTTTTCGCCTTCTGCAATAGCATTAATCCATTCTGTGGCTTGCTTGATTTTTTGCCGGTTAGCAAGTATATCCTGATAGAAATTTCGAGTCCATTTATTGGAAGTCTTTACTTCAAATTTTGAATCATCAACACTTAGGTCAGTTCCTAAATCTGATATTTGCTTGATGCCTTTTCTTTCTCTGACATAATTCAATACCATTACGATAAAAAATATAAATGCAGTAACGTAAATGCTAAGGTGGTAGTAAGGGTTCAGGCTTTTATAAACTAGCGTGAGTAAAATACTAGCAACAAAAGCTACCAGCATTCCTGCAAAACCTAGCAATAAAAACCTATGGGTACTATCAATTCGCATGACTCAATTTTTTATGGTTCAATACATTATAAAATTCCTTGTTAAGTATCCAGATGAAATAAGGGCAGATTTTGAAATTATCTTCAAAGGCAAAATTAGCAGAGGACAGAATAGCAAACATATTTTCATTATCCTCTATTTCATTTGCTAACCATTGTTTATTAGCATCTTCAGGATAAATCATTTTCGGTACATCTCCGTAGATTTTTAGCTCCAATTGATTAGAGAATTCCGTTATAACCGCAGCAGAAACCATATTATCGACTTCTTTTAAGATAATTTCTACAAAATCAGGATTGGATTCTAGACTCTTTAGTTTTTGAATTAGTATATCAGAAACTGCCTTAGCATCTTTCTCACTAAATACTAAATAGCTTTTACCTTTTGCCTCACCTATGATATCTGTTATTAATACTGAAGGATTCTTCGTTTTGATTATTTTTTGTAATAAATCAGGAGCCTCGCCAAAAAAAAGCTCGAAGTTTTTGATTTTAACTTGCTCTCCAGATAAACTAGAAAATGACTGACTCGCTTTTTCATATCCTTTTAGGAATATTTCGTGAGCCACTGCTTTTAATTCTTTACTGATTTTTTCCATTTTTCTATAATTATTACCTGAAAGGTTCTATTTAAGCTACTGCAGAAGTATTTACATTAACTGCATGATTGAATAATTTCTGTATGATTTGTGGGATATTAATCACCAAACAAACTTTCCCATTTCCTAAAATGGTAACTCCGCTTACAAAGCGTACAAAATCCACTGGCTTCTTTAAAGGCTTTTCCACTATCTCTTTTTGCTGCAGCAATTTATCCACCACCAAGGCTAATCTTTTACCATTATAAGTCACCAAAATCACATTCCACTTGCCCCCTGATTTCAAAGCCTCCTCTCTTGCAGATTTTTCTGAAGGAAAGAATAAATCTTTTAAGAAAATGGCTTCTATGGTTTGCTCTTGATGATTGATCATCAAGCGATTCTGAATTTTATAAATTTCCTTTCTCTCCAAAGAAAGCACTGCATCAGTATAGGTCAGCGGTACTGCATACTGACTATGCCCCACTTCAAATAAAAGCGTAGATTTAACTGCCATAGAAGATGGCAAAATCAAAGAGAATACCGAGCCTTTTCCAGCTTCCGTTTGCACTTTAATATTCCCTCCTACTGAATCAATGGCTTTTTTCACTACATCCATTCCTACTCCCCTACCTGAAATGCTGTTCACTGCATCATTGGTAGAAAAACCAGGCTCAAAAATGAAAGAAATGATTTCTTCCTGAGACATTTTATCCAAAACTGAGGCCTCAACCCAGCCCTTTTGAGCTACCTTTTTCTTGATTTTCTCTACATCAATTCCTTTCCCATCATCCTTAATATCAATGATTACACCCTCGCTTTCGTTTCTAGCGGAAAGCGTTAATTTGCCAATAGCATCTTTTCCTTCTTCTTTTCTATCTGCCTCATTTTCAAGACCATGACCAATAGCATTGCGAATTAAATGAATTAGAGAATCCGATATGATTTGCAAGATATTTCTGTCTATTTCCGTTTCGCTTCCTTCGATTACCAAATCGACTTGCTTTTTTTCCGTAGTTGCTGCATCTCGTACTACTCTATGGAATTTATTGAATAGAAAGCCGACTTGAACCAAGCGCACATCCATTACGGAATATTGTAAATCAGAAGATACTCGCTTTAGGCTATTGAATTCATTTCTTGAAACATTGGCTTCATGAGTCGTGATTAATCGGTCTCTTTCAATAATCAGCTCTCCTACCAAATTTAAAAGATTGTCCAACTTCTCAACCGGCACTTGCACCATATCCGAAAAACTGATTTTCTTGGCATCCTTTTCCTCAGCCGTTATCATTTCCTTCTCCTCCTCAATTGCCATTGCTTTTTTAGGCTGATTATCTTGATGCTGTTCAACCTCAGCTTGCAATTCTTCTAACTGGTTTTTTTCTTCTTTTTTAGTTTTTGTAGAAGATTTCTTAGTCTTAGCAACTGCTTTTTTAGGAGCCGTTTTTTCAGATGACTTAGCTTCTTCTTGAGGTTTTTCTGCTTTTCGACTATTCTCTACTATCACTTCCAATTTGCGCTGAATTCCTCTATAACGAACATTCAATTTATCATCAGAAAGTGATTCCACTAGTTCCTTAAGGGTATCTACCGCTTTGAATAGTGTAGTGAAAATCTCCTCTTCAATTTGAATATTAGACTGTTTGATTTCAGAAAACAAATCTTCTAATGCATGAGCAAATTTTGAAATCACTTCAAAGCCCATTCCAGCTGCATTCCCTTTTAAAGTATGGGTGATTCGAAAAATGGAATCAATAGTCTTTTGGTCAGCAGGAGATTTCTCCAATTGCGTTAAGAGTGTTTCCAGCTCTTCCACATTTGAATCTGCTTCTGAAATAAATAACTTTTTATATTCTTGTTCCTTGTTAGACATCTCTGAATATTTTTATAAACAACTTACCAAATAGCCACCCATTTGATCTAATGGCACTAATCTATCGGTAGCACCTGAATCAAATGCACTTTTTGGCATTCCATAGACCACAGAAGTATCTTCATCCTGTGCTATCGTAATCTCGCCTTTTGCTTTTACTTTTTTTAATCCTTCCGTCCCGTCTTTTCCCATTCCTGTCAGGATTAAACCAATCATTCTATCGCCATACACTTCTGCAGCCGACTCCATCAAACAATCAATGGATGGATTATTGAATTCAGTGAAAACCTTATCCGTAAAATGAACCACAACGCCACCTGTGTTCGGGTTTTTTCTTAACCGCATGTTGGCATGACCTGGTGCCAAATAGATATAACCCGGTCTGATTTCCTCACCCGATTCAGCTACTTTCACCTTTAATTCAGTTAAAATATCCAGTCTTTTGGCAAAAGATTGAATGAAACTGTCAGGCATGTGCTGCGCAATGATTACGGGTAAAATCAAATTATTAGGCAACTGCTTCAATAAATTTTCGATTGCTCCTGGACCACCCGTTGAGGCGCCAATCACAATAGCTGCATAAGCTGAACTTCCGTGAAAAGCATGACTATTTTTATTTTCCTTTACCTCTATCTTTTTAATTTTAGATTCGGCTGCAGCTTTCACTAAAGCCGTTAAAGGATAATTTTTTGCTTTAATGGAATTCGTAATATCATCCTTAGGCTTGTCCAGAAAATCAAAAGCCCCTTTTTGCAAAGCATCGAAGACTAAGCCATCATTTTTCTCTAATGAACTCAACAAAATAACAGGAGTCGGTATTTCCTTCATGACATTTTCCACCAAATAAACCCCATCAAAATCGGGCATAATCATATCGGATATAATCACATCAGGCTGAAGTAACCTTGCTTTTTCTACTCCTTCTTTTCCATTTTTAGCAGTTCCTAACAATTCAATATCAGGATCTGATTTTAGAATATCAGAAAGTAGAATCCGCATTAAAGCTGAATCCTCTAAGATTAAGGTTGATATGGTTTTGGAGGAGCTCATTAGGCTTTAGCAAGTGCTTGTACGAGCTGTTCTGAAGTAAAAGGCTTGACTATATAATCCTCAGCTCCTAGGCTCATTCCTTCTTCAATCACGGAATTTTGCCCAACTGCACTGATCATATATACTTTTGAAGGCAAGCCCTCATCTTTATACACCTTGAGAATATCAGTACCAATCATATCAGGTAAAATATTATCCAAAGTGATGATGTCTGGCTGTAATTCAAAAGCTAAATCAATGGCTTCCTCTCCATTAGCTGCTTGGCCCACAATTTCATAACCACCTTCTTCTAAGGCATCTTTTATGAGTGTTCGCATATAAAGCGAATCATCTACGATTAAAACTTTCTTTCCCATTATCATAATTTTTTAAATAGCGTAATTTGTATTTTGTGAGGAAACCGATAGGTCTCCATTTAATGTATTAAAGCGAGCAGTTCGGCTTTTATTTCCACCTACATCCTGCCCAGCCAAGAAGATTTTATTGTCTAAAATCAATTTTCTTAAAGTGCTTACATTGCGTTCTCCTGTATTGAAACCTGAATTAAAAAGATTAGCACCGCCTACAATTTTTGCTCGCAAGGCATTTCTATTTCCTCCAATTTTTTCAATCTCCTCTATCAATTTTTCAAAAGCTGTTTTGGCATTATAAGTCGTATGCTTCTCCAATTCATCCGATAAGACCACATGTGCAGCAGCTGATATTTTATTGATTCTATCATAAATAAACAGCCCTACACATGAACCTAAACCATAACAAGCAATATTGGTCGGATCCTTTGTGACAATGAAATCACCCAAATTCAGTGCGTGTTCAGACATTTTCAGTTACTTTATTATTTTTAAAAACACCATTTAACTCACTCTCGCTCATGGTTTTGAACACGTCCAACATAATGATTAATCTATCCTCTAATTTTACTATTCCTTTGATGTAGGATTGATCTGCACCACCATCTTGAATGATATTGGCTGAATCCTCAATTTGCGATTGCTTTACATTTAAAGTATTGGGTAACTCTCTTACCAGAACTCCCATTTTCACTTCATCACTTTCCACTACCAAAGTGTAATTATTAGCAGCTTCATCGGATTCTTGTTTTAAGCCGAACTTTTCTTCTAGATCCACCACTGCTATAATATTTCCTCTGATATTGGCTACACCTTTTACATAAGGAGGTGTTTGTGGCAAGCGAGTAATGTGAGGAGTTGGCACTACTTCCTTGATTTGACCAATCTGCAAACCGTATTCCTCATCGCCCAAGCGAAATACAATCAATTGTGATTTCTGCTCGTTTTCTTTGATTTCCTTTTCTTTTACGGCTTCCATCTTAAGCTTTTGTTAAAGTGAATTTCTTGATACCTGATTTCAATTCTTCTGCAATTTTGCTTAACTGATTGCTGGCATCGGTAACTTCTACCATACCTGCATTCAATTCTTGAGAAGAACTTGCCACTTGTTGCGTTCCTGCAGCAGTTTCTTCTGCCACCACCACAATCTGCTCAATGTTTTTCACCACTGCTTCAATAGCTTCTTTTTGTCCATTAGAAGCCGAAAGAATTTCCTTAGAATGTTGGAAAGTAGTATCGCTAGACCCTGCAATTTCCACGAATATATTTTCAGCATCTTTTGTTGCACTTCCACCTTCTTTCACACTGGTTTTCATGCTTTCAATTGCTTTTCCGGCAGAAACTGTATCTTTTTGAACATCGCTGATAATTTTCTCAATATCTACAGCTGATTTTCTTGAGTCCTCCGCTAATTTTCTGATTTCTTCGGCTACCACGGCAAAGCCTCTACCTGCATCACCTGCTCTTGCCGCTTCTATAGCTGCATTTAATGCCAATAAATTGGTTTGAGATGCGATATCCGTAATCACATTTAATGTTCTTCCGATTTCTTCTGCTCTTTCAGTTAGGATGGCGATGGATTCAGAAGTTTTCATAGCAGAACTGTCAATGCCTGTCATATTCTCAACTAATTTCTTGATGATTTTCAAGCCTTCTTCTGAACGCTTTTGTCCATCTTGGGCAGTTTTATTAATGAAGTCTGCTTTAGATTGCATTTCCTGAGAAGATTTCATCACGCCATCAACCAATTTCGAAGATTCATCTGTTCTTAAGGCTTGGTCTTGAGCTCCTTTTGCCATTTGAGAAATTGCAGAAGCCACTTCATTAGAACTGTTTTTAATGCCTTCACTTCGCTTCAATAAATTTCCAGTTGAAGTTGAAACTACCTCAGCTCCATTGTTGATGCTGTTCAGTACTTCATTTAAATTATCAAGTGCACTATTTACCTCACCTGCAACATCAGAGTCATTCTGAACTCGCTGAGTTAAATCACCTTTTGCCATAGCACGGATTACCTCAATCACATCCGATTGTTCTTCCATGGTTTGCTGGATTTCCTGCTCCTTCAATTTTTGCTCGGTGATATCATATCTAACACCAATATATTTTACCGGCTTCCCATTTGGTCCCAAAACTGGAGCAATGATGGCATCAACAAAATAAGGATCACCATTTTTCTTTCTGTTTTTAATTTCACCCCGGAAAATATTTCCTCTGCCGATGGTTGACCACATTTCTTTAAAAAGAGATTTAGGAGAATCAGCATGTCGGAACATACTGTGAGGTTGCCCCATACATTCCTGACGAGTATATCCTGTTACTTCTAACAATTTATCATTTACATAAGTGATATTACCTTTCAAATCGGATTCAGAAACCAAACAAGCAATATCAACTTGATCCATTCTTGTTTTTAGTTCTACCTTCACTTTCTCGTATTCCTTAGCTGTTTCAATAGCTTCCAGTTCTACTTTTTTCTTTTCAGTAATATCAAAAGCATACTTTATGACTTTTACTATTTTACCTTTTTCATCAGGAACTGGAGTGTAAGAAGCTTGCAGCCAAATTTCATTTCCATTTTTATCAAATCTCAAAAATTCACCATTTTGATGGTCTCCAGCTGCTAATGCCTTCCAAAAGTTTTTATATTCATTACTTTGTGCAAAGTCATCAGCAACAAAAATGCTATGATGTTCCCCTTTTATTTCATTTAAAGAATATCCAACGGTTTTCAGAAACTGCTCATTGGCATTTATGATAAAACCCTTAGGGTCAAATTCAATTGAGGCAAATGCATTGTTCACCGCATTGATATGATTTTCTAAATCTTGTCCATTTGAAATGGAATTGGAAGCCGCCTTTGATTTAGGGGCTATGTTTTCTTCTAGTTTTGTGGCTGCTTTTACCATGTCATTTTAGATTTTTTTTGATGATATAAAGGTATGTGAACTACAAACTGTAATCAATCAAGATTTTTATGTATTTTTCAATGGTAGAATATACGGATAGGATTCTAAGTATAATTACTTAGAAGGTGCCTTGATTTTATACAGGAACAACTTTCAATATTTAAGTCAAAAAAATATTGAAATAATATCAACTTAACTTATGCTGTAAATAAGAAATTTGCCTATAATTATTCTTCCTATTTAATATAGGCCAAACCAAAAATCAAAAAATGCCTAAAAGCATACTCATAATAGAAGATTCAGAAATAGTAAGTATGCATTTGCAAAAAGTATTGCAAAGAGCTCATTATAAAATACTTGCTATTACTCTTCTGGAGAGGCAGCCATAAAACTTGTAAAAAATCAGACTCCTGATTTGATAATTATGGATGTTATGCTTGAGGGAAAGTATGATGGGATTGAAACTTCAATAGAAATTAATAAGATAAAA
>QNXU01000045.1 GCA_003973485.1 Bacteroidota bacterium
TTGATTTTCAAGTGCTCTAGCCTCAAGCACCTCATCCCTGTCTGCCTCTGGCAGGTACTTCCCGGGCTAAAGCTCGAAGTATAACAATACTCCTTCACTTAGCCCGATTGTATATGAGGCACTTGAGACTTTTTAAGCAAGCCCTAAATAAATTTACGAATTGTATATCTTTAAATTGTGAATTAGTCTAGACTCTGGAGCCAGAACCAAAGCTCTGGAGTCTAGGCATCCTAAATCCTCCAATATAGAGCATCAGGTAGCTTGTATCTAGAAACTTCCCACATCCCTCACCCTACACCCTACACCCCTCACCTCTAAACCTGCTATCTTGCAAACTTATTAACCACAAAACCTGCCAACTCATCAATATCCAAACCAATTCCATCGAAATCAATAAAATTCCTTTTTATAAACTGTGAGAAGCATTAATTTTGGATATTATAGTAGAATTTATGGAATATTGGTTTGCCATTTACACGAAATCCAGAATGGAGAAGAAAGTTGCAGATAGGCTTGCCGATCAGCATATAGAAGTCTATTGCCCAACTCAAACGGTGCTTCGCCAGTGGTCTGACAGGAAGAAGAAAGTGAAAGTAGCCGTATTTCCCTCTTATGTTTTTGTGAAATTTAAAGATGATCACGAAAGGTTTAAGATATTACAAACTCCTGGAGTAGTGAATTTCGTGCGTCATTTGGGAGCTGATGCAAAAATCCGCCCTAAGGAAATTGATGCCATACAAAATTTGTTAGGAGAATATCAAGAGGTTAGTGTAGAGCCATTGAGCCCAGGAGATAGAGTGCAGATTGAGCATGGAGGCATGAAAGGACAGGAAGGAAAAGTGATTTTAACGCAAAAAGATAAAGTAATTGTATATATTGAAAGTTTAGGCTTAAGCTTAAAAGCAGAAGTAAGTAAAGCTAAAGTAAAAAAAGTAGGAAAAGAAGAAGAGGACAAAAGCGGAAAATACCATTTTTGATGGAGTTACTGCAATAGCGCAAGCGTCCGCTTGCGCTTGTTTGCAGATACTGAAAAGGCTGTATTGTGGAGATAGCTGATCCAAGCGAACGCTTGAACCAGCCAACTCCTCCAATGGTTCAAGCGTCCGCTTGGACCATTGAGAAAATTATTTAAGCAAATTGGTCATACGGTTTCAACCGTCAGACCGATAAAAATAGAAAATAGTGATAAATTCTCTGTTTTCTACTACATAAATTCTGTGCCTATCCCCCTTTGGGGGATTATAGGAGGCTAGCTAAGTACCAAAAATGGGACTGAAAGGGCGGAGCCGTAGATAATTAGTAATTAATAATTGCATAATTAATAATTAAAATAGCCAGAAGTGAAGATCCTGAAACAAAGGATTTAGGTATTAATTTCAATATTATAGTTCCAAGCGGACGCTTGAAACATTTGCCAGATAGAATCAAACTGAAATAGCACAACAATAGCGCAAGCGTCCGCTTGTGCTTATTGTCAAGTATCTTTTAGTCCAATCTGCTTTGACAAGCTGGATAAGTATTTAGGTAGCAATCAAAGTCCCAGAGGGACGCTCTTACGGTAAAAAAGTCATCAACAACTTACACTAAGTTCCATAGGAACGACCTTATGGTTTGGGGCAGTAGAGCTAACCAATCGGTCAGACGGTGTCAACACTCAGAATAAAAATGGTGGTTTAAGAGATAGCGCATCAAATTGGATATAAAGCAAAACCGTCAGACCGAAAGTAGTTTGGCTCCTGCAATAGCGCAAGCGTCCGCCTGTGCTTTTTATCAGCTTTTCTGCTCAATCTGCTTGAATAAGTAGTTAAAGTAGTAATGCCAAGTCCCAGCGGGACGACCTTAAGGTAACAAAGTTATCCATAACATGCACAACAGTTCCGTAGGAACGACCTTATGAAGATGAGGGATCATAGGGAGCAGAACCATCACGAAACAAACATTGTTAAATTAAATTATGACAATAAAAGATAAATTAATAGAAAAGATTAACGCACTTGAAAAACAAGAGATGTTGCTGAATGAAGCTTATAATTATCTTTCTTATCTGGAATCACAGGAAGAAGATGATGTTTTCATACAAGCTTCCGAGAAGAGTCTAAAGAAAGTTTGGGATAATACAGAAGATGACATCTACAATTAATTCGTTCAGTAGATAAGTAGTAGGACAGGTCAACTAATTCTAGTTCAAGAAATTAAATTCCATGTAAAATGACTTCCGAACAATTATATTCAAAGCTTAGTGCATTAAAAACTGAATTGAAAGATAAATATTCAGTGGAGCAATTAGCCATTTTTGGTTCTTATGCAAAAGGCATGCAAAAGCCAGAGTCAGATATTGATATATTAGTTTCATGTGTAATAGTGTTTATTTTTAACGGTCACATGGAATTCAATAAATTTTATTAATCCTCAGTTGGTATGTTAAGGATTCCAAAATTTATGCTCATTTCATTTCAAAAACCAATTGGCTGGTCGTTTTTTGATTTACAAGATTATTTGGAAAGTCAGCTAGGTAAGAAAGTAGATTTAGTTACCCCTAATGCTTTAAAAGAATTGATAAAACAAAACATCCTTGATGAAGCGCATTATCTATGAAAGCTAAAACAAGCCAAAGGCTTGGGGTGACTCTCGCAGAGGCGCAAAGACGCAGAGACCTCGCAGAGAGTAATTAATCTTATTTTAACGTTGCGTAAAACTCTGCGTCTCCGCGGCTCTGCGAGAAAATTCAGAGCGCTAGCGACCAGAAGAATCATTTCCACGAGAGATTAAATAGCGAGAAAACCAAAACCCAAAGATAAAATGACCGAAAACGACATCACCCAAAAAATACTCGATTGTAGTTTCAACATCCATAGCAAGCTAGGACCAGGATTATTCGAATCCGTTTATGAAGAAGTTTTAAGCTACGAACTCGAAAAAGAAGGTCTTGAAGTAAAAAGACAACCTATTATTGCAGTTTATTGGGACAATCATCAAATGGATTTAGGCTTTAAAGCGGACTTGATTGTAGAAGACAGAGTAATCATAGAACTAAAATCAGTAGAGTCATTACAAGCAGTTCATAAAAAGCAATTATTAACTTATTTAAAGTTAAGTGGTATTAAACTAGGACTTCTGATGAACTTCAATGAAAACATGTTGAAAAACGGCATCAAAAGAATAGTAAATGGGTTATGATTACTCACATGAGAAATTATTACAAGCCAAAGGCTTGAGGCGACTCTCGCAAAGCCGCAAAGACGCTGAGGCCACGCAGAGAAAATAAAAAAATCTTTATGTTTAAATTTTTCTTTTTTTAACGTTGCGTAAACTCTGCGTCTCCGCGGCTCTGCGAGAAAAATATAGAGCGCAAGCGATCAGGATCATTTCTGCGAGAAAACCATGCAGTGCAAGCGACCAATAAACCTTAACTTAGCGAGATAATTAACAACATATGACAGACACCGCCATCAGCGTACAAGGCTTAGGCAAAAACTACATCATCGGCCATAAAAAAGAAGGAGACTTCCGCCATGCTATCGGGAATAAGCTGAAAAACATTTTCAAGCCCGATGCCAGCGAGAAAGAAGTCTTTTGGGCATTAAAGGACATCGACTTTGAAATAAAACGTGGCGAGGCAGTAGGCATTATAGGCAGAAATGGAGCAGGCAAAAGCACCCTCCTAAAAATACTCAGCCGCATTACCGACCCCAGCACAGGCCGCTTTGAAATAAATGGGCGTGTTTCCTCTTTATTGGAAGTAGGCACCGGCTTTCATGCTGAACTCTCAGGCAGGGAAAACATCTACCTCAACGGCACCATATTAGGCATGAAGCGAGCCGAAATCAAACAAAAATTTGATGAAATAGTGGACTTTAGCGGAGTAGAAAAATTCTTGGACACACCAGTAAAGCATTATAGCTCCGGCATGAAAGTACGCTTGGCTTTTTCAGTAGCTGCCCACCTAGAGCCAGAAATTTTAATAGTAGATGAAGTGCTGGCCGTAGGCGATGCCGAATTTCAAAAAAAGTGCTTGGGTAAAATGGATCAAGTGAGTAAAAATGAAGGACGGACTGTGATATTTGTGAGTCATAATTTAGCGGCTGTTTCTCAACTTTGCAATAAAGGAATTTTACTAAGACAAGGTAACTTAATACTTGAGGACGAAGTAAATACTGTTATTCATGATTACATAAGTTATAATAGAACGCAATCCAACACAGGCGAATTGATTAATTTAGATCTACGAAAAGGAGATGGTCGATTCAAGGTTAGTGAAATTAAATTGTTAGATCATAAATTAAACCCGATTAGAATCGGTAGAACTGGCTCCGAATTGATTTTTGAAGTGTTTTTCAATAAAAAAGTCAACCCTCTAGAGGGTTCTTTCCGGATAGACTTTGCAATAGACAATGAACAGGATCAAAGAATCGCTTGGTTTAGTTCTGATGCGGTAAATTCTGAATTACAAACCGAATTTGAAAGTATAAAACTAAAGATTACTAAATTTCCATTTGGAGCAGGCACTTATTATCTTACTTTTTATTGTACTGTTAATGGTCAGTTAATTGATTATATACATCAAGGATATGCCTTCACTGTTGAAGAAGGGGATTTTTTTGGTACAGGAAAAACTATACCGAAATCTCAAACATTTATATATACTGACCATTTAGTTGAAATTTAATGAGTATTTTAAATTTTATTTACAGACAAAAGCAAAGGATAAAATATCATTTTGCCAATAATAGTACGGAAAAGCTAATTGCAGAGATCAATCGATTTGATGAAAGAATCGAAGTTCAAAACCAAGTTTTTTATGTAAAAGAATTAAATTTACATGTTCCCAAAAGTACTTATGATTTTGTCTTTACAAGTTTTTCACTTTTTATTTCTAATGCTAAAAATTTAAATGGAAATTATTCCTTTGAATATAATCAACTGCAATTCAATTGGGAGGATTACAAAATAAATATAACAAGTGCTAGTGAGATATTTATTATAAATGAGATTTTTGTGGAAAAATGTTACCAATTCAAAATGCCCACTAATAACAACAAAGATCTTGTTGTTTTGGATATTGGTATGAATGTAGGTTTGGCCTCTTTATTTTTTTCTAATATGCCTCAGGTTAAAAAAATTTATGGATTTGAACCATTTAATCCGACCTATCTAAAAGCCAAGGCAAATTTTTCTCTTAACCCAAATAAAATGAAAAAAATTAATTCATTCAATTTTGGCTTAGGAGCATATAATAAAGAATTAGAACTACCTTATTCCTCTTTGAATACAGGCATCAATTCTACGGTCAATTCTAATGATAGAAAATCTGATGGTAATAAGTCAGAAAGAATTCAAATTAGAGATATATATATTCAGATCAATGAACTAATAAAAATTCATTCTGAATCAGAAATTATAATAAAAATTGATACGGAAGGAGCAGAGTTCGAAATTTTTGAAAGATTGGAGAGGGAAAAATTTTGGGATAATGTACGGATGATAATGTTAGAATGGCATTTTGATTCTCCAGTTACTATTGAAAAATACCTAAATAATAACGGATTTTCTATAGTAAGTACTGTTATTAATAAAAATGCAGGCTTAATCTATGCATTTAGAATGGACTAATAATACCTTGTTAAGTATAATTATGCCCGTTTACAATGCGGAAAAATATCTTAGACAAGCTATAGAATCTATTGTTGATCAATCATATCAGGAATGGGAATTACATATTTGTGATGATAAAAGTACGGATAGAAGCTGGGAAATAATCAAGCAATTTGAGGCTATAGATGATAGGATTTTCATCTATCAAAATGAGGAAAATCAAGGAAAAGTAAAATCTGTTAATTCTCTTTTAGAGCGGTGTAATGGAAAATATTTAACAATACATGATGCGGATGACTGGTCTGATCCTAAACGATTTGGAAAACAAATTAACTTTTTAGAAAGCAATCAGGATTATTTAGGTTGCGGGACATTTTTTTTTACACACAAGAAAAAAAAAATAGTAAAACGACAATTAAGTACTGATTCGAAAAAAATTAAAAGTGATCTTGTGAATTCTTCTCAAATCCATGGACCCACTTTAGTATTCCGATCGTATATCAGCAATTCCAATAATTATATTTACAGAGATTATTTCGAGGATTACAATGAAGATTACGACTTATGTGTTCGATTAGCACATCTCGGTAAACTTACAAACCTAAATGAACATTTATATCATTATAGATCGCTTCCTGACTCCCTTTCTAAGAGGCATAATCTAAAAAGAATGTGTTCATCAGAAATTATGAGTTATTTGATAAAACAAAGAATATTATATGGAAAAGATGATGTAGATAAAGGGGATTATAATGAAATTCAGAATATTCTTAATAAAAAACAGAAATTGTATGATGAAGATAAATCTTTGCCTATTAGAGAACATGCCGAAATATTATTTCATAGTGGTTTTATTGGAGCAGCGGTAATTAAAAGCCTTAAAGCGATTCTCACCAGTCCTCTTAAAGTTAAAAATTATAGACTACTTCAATTTATTATTAGAAAAAGGTTATTACAATTTTGAGAATCCTTCATATCACTAACTGGTTTCCAAATGAATTTAATAAAAATGAAGCCGTTTGGATCAAAAAACATATTGAAGCATTAAGTAAAAATACAATCAATAGAGTTTATCATTTCAATATAATAAATACTAGAAAATTAAATTACTCTAAAGATAAGCAGGGAGAATTAAATCAAACTATAATTGGCATTCCATTTCGGCAATGGTTTTTATTTGAAATATTTTATGGGTTTTGGCTTTCTTATCAATTGCTAATAAAGAAGATTCATAAAGATTACGATATTATCAATTTTCATATAGCCTATCCGATGCTTACTTACTGGAATTGGATAAAAAGATGGATAAAAAAACCAGTAGTTATAACTGAACATTGGAGTAGCTATCATTTTAATTTTGGAGTGAAAAAAGAACTCCCAAGAGTTCAAAAAATATTTCAGCAGCATATACCAGTCATAACAGTTTCAGAAGCCTTAGCAAAAGATATTAAATTATTCTCTCGAGCAGATTTTCAACATTTTGTGGTTCCGAATGTGGTTGATGACGAGATGTTTTATTTTGAAAAAGATCAAGTGCGAAAGCCATTTTTGTTTATGGTAAGCCAATGGAAAGAGCCAAAAACCCCAATTTTGGTGATGCAGGCTTTTTTAGAGTCAGAAATAAGCTTGAAATACTCGCTTAAGATAGGTGGATATGGCTCTTTATGGGCTGAAATGGAAAGTTTTGTGTATAGTAATAATGCAGAAAAAAAAATAGAACTTCTGGGGCTTCTGGATAGTAAGCAAATCGCTGATAATATGAGACAGTGTATTGCTTTTTTACATCCTTCAGATTATGAAACATTTTCAGTGGTTTGTGCGGAGGCTGTGGCTTGTGGTGCTTTTGTTATTGCTCCTAGAATTGGAGGAATTCCTGAGGTCGTCCAAAACAATGGTTTTTTATTGGAAGAAAATAGTACTTCCCAATGGAAGAAAGCTTTACAAAATATCCCCAATAATTTTGATAGTAGTTATGATTTGGAGTTTTGCAGAGAAAATATTGGCAATAAATACAAAAGGGTATTATTAGAAATAAAGAATCAATTTGAATTTAAAAAATAAAAATATCCTTCTTATTTCCCCAGAACCATGGAATCATATTTTTGTTTCCAAGCATCACTATGCTACTCATTTAGCCAAAAAAGGCAATAAAGTTTTTTATTTAAATCCACCTTCAAATTCAGATCGAATTGAAAAAATAGACTTTGAGAATCTTTTTTCTGTTCACTATACCGGTTTTATAAAGGGGCTACGTTTTTTCCCTCAGTTCTTACAAAAACACGTAATCGGAAAAAAATTCGAGCAACTTCAGCATTTATGTAAAGTAAAATTTGACATCGTTTGGTCATTTGATAATTCGGTTTTTTTCGATTTTTCTGCTTTACCTGAGGAAGTATTTTGCATTTCGCATATAGTAGATTTAAACCAAGATTTTGAATTCAAAAAAGCTGCGAAAACTGCAGACTTGTGTTTAGGGGTTAGTAAGCCCATAGTGGATAAATTGAAGCTATATAATAATAATAGTTTTTATATCAATCATGGATTTAATGAAGATAATAAATCTGATCAATCAGCTAAAATTAAACTGCCTGGTAAGGAAAGAGTGAAAGCCTTTTATGCAGGAAATTTGAATATTCTATATTTAGACTGGGATTTAGTGAAAGCATGTGTTAATAAATTTTCTAATGTGGATTTTGTGTTTGCTGGACCTTGGAGGAATAATGATATTAAAGACATGCTATCATCTAAAAATAACTTTCACTATTTAGGAGTATTAAGTTCTAGTGAGCTTAGTAAATATTACCAATGTTCCGATATACTATTGATCATCTACAAATATTCTGAGTTTCCGGATCAATTATCTAATTCACATAAAATGATGGAATATTTAGCATCAGGTAAAATGATTCTTGCAACTTGGACTGAAGAGTATCAATTATTAGCAAAAAGAGGTCTTATTAAAATGGCTAAAACTGATGAAGATTATGTTGAAATGTTTTCTGCGATAATAAACAATATTGGTTTTTGGAACAGCGAAAAAATGCAGGAAGAAAGAAAGAAATTTGCAAAAAAAAATACCTACAATAATCAAATTAAAGCAATTGAAAAAATATTAGCTAATGGGAACTGAAAAAAGTGAGGAATTTTATGATAATAAATTTACACATGAGAATGATTATCATGAGCATTATAAGGATTCTTGGTATTTTGTACATTGGACTCAAATTATTAAATATTTAAAGCGTTTTAATGAACCTAAAATATTAGAAGTTGGATGTGGTACGGGTCAACTCGCAGAGTATCTTTTTGATGAAGGATATAAGAATTATGTTGGGTTTGATTTTAGTAAAAAGGCAATTGAAATAGCTCAAAAAAAAACAAATTTTAATTTTTTTGTAGGAAATGCTCTTGACCCTAGTTCATTCAAAATAGATTATGATTTTATAATTTGTACTGAGGTTTTAGAACATATAAAAGAAGATTTCAAAGTTATCGAGAATATAAAAATCGGAACAAATATTATTTTTAGTATTCCGAATTTTGATGAAGTCAGTCATGTTAGATGGTTTTTATCTGAACGTCAAATCAAAAAAAGATATTATAGATTAATAAATATCAAGAATATTACTAGAATTGGTAATATTTACATTGTTTTAGGTGAAAGGGATAACTTTGCTCCAAATATAGTTCAAAAGATTTTGGCAAGCCGTGAAGAAATATCTTTTGAGAGTTTTACCAAAAGGTTTAAACATAGAATAAAAAATATGTTAAAATCGAAAGCCATTTAATTGGGTATTAAGAATATTCTTATTATATCTTATCATGCTTTACCTTTTGATGTAGTGGCTTCATATAGGACAAAAGGCTATTGTGATTATTTAATTGAGTATGGTATATTTCCTACATTGGTAACACATCGATGGGAAAAAGGTAGTGATAAAAACTGGGCATTTCACAATGAAAATGAAAAGATAATTTATGAAAAAAGTAATAATTGTAATATAATTAGATTGCCAAGGCCTGTTGAAAGATTTGAGTCTAATTCTCCTATAAATACAATTAAACATTGGGTGAAAGGAGACTTTGATTTGCATCTTTTAAACAGTTACAAACTGTTTAAAATCTTTCTTTTTGACCATTTAAAAAATAAAAAATATGATGCAGTATTAGCTATATTTAGTCCTCATTATCATTTAAAATTAGCATTTGAAATAAATAAACAATTTAAAATACCATATGTATTAGACTTTCGTGATTTATGGGATAACCAGATTATTACAAAATCTTATAATCCACCTTTAAAGAAAAAAATTCAAGATTTAATAATTAAGTTTTATTGGAGAAAATGGCTAAACAAAAGTATTTTTTTCTCTACTACAAGCAGTAAATGGATTAGTTACTTAGAAAAATTATCTTCTGTAAAAGGTATCAAAATTCGAAATGGGCACGAAATATCAAGCCTGCCTAAAAAGAATTACAAGACAAATATTTTTAGAATAGCTTATTTTGGTAGAATTTATCCTTACCAAAATTTAGAAATAATAATTAAAGGAATAAACAAATTTATAAATAGAAATTACCCCATTGATGAATTCGAATTGTGTTTAATTGGAATAAAAAATGTTGGTCAATTTAATGGAGCCCAAATCTTTAAAAAATTTATTAATGAGAAATATATTGTTGAACATGATTACATGTCCAAAGAAGAGTTAATTAAGTTCTCTATTAAAAATGTCAATCTATTTATATTACCAAATTTAAAAGAAGATAACGGAAGTTTTTTTGTGAAGCTATTTGATTATATATCTTTAAATAAGCCATTAATACTTGCTCCAAAAAATGGATCCGAAAATGATATTATAGTTAAAAAAACCAATGCCGGCTTGCTTACATCTTCATCGACTAAAATAGCATTATACCTAGAGAGACAATACAGAAGTTATAGAGAAGCAGGTATGGTTAATGTAGCTATCGATAAACTGCAGTTTAAAGATTTACATCGCACAAAGCAAGTAGAAATTCTTGCAAAAGAAATTAAAAAATACTGATTTGATTTCAATAATTACCCCATTCTATCAAGCAGAAAGATACCTAGCCGAAGCAATTGAATCTGTTTTGAACCAGAGTCATCAAGATTGGGAACTATTGCTAATAAATGATGGAAGTACGGATAATTCTAAGAAAATTGCATTAAGTTATCATGATCCAAGAATACGTTATTTTGAACAAGCAAATAAAGGTGTAAGCGCTGCAAGGAATATAGGTTTATCAAATATGAAGGGACAATATTTTTGCTTTTTTGATGCAGATGATTATATGCCAAAAGACAGTTTAAAAAGCAGATTAACAATGTTTGGGTTTGATAAATCAATAAAATATGTTGATGGTGTTATTGTTAAAATGAATCATGATTTATCAAGACATAAAAGTATTTGGTTTCCAAAATATATTGGAAATCCATTAAAAGACTTGATTAACTTAAATGCTAAATCTTTTTTCGGCCCCTCATGGATGATATATAGAGAACCTAATAGAAAGTATTTACTTAATGAAAATTTGACGCATTCGGAGGATTTATTTTTTTATATGGAACTTGCAAGAGAAGGTGGAGTTTATGCATATACAAATAAAATAATTTTAAATTACAGAGATACGCCAAATTCAGCAATGAAAAATTTAACAGGCTTGGAAAATGGATATCGTTTTATTGAATCTCAAATAAGAGAGTGGAAAGAATTGAGCGAAAGTGATTTGCGCTTTTTTTGCTTTAAGTATAAAAAAGCTATGTCATTAGCTTATTTAAGAAAAATGAAGATTAATAATGCGATAAGAATTTGGTTCTAAAAATAATATTATAAAATTGAAATATAGAATATTATTTTTAGGGTATTGGAACTTAGATGATGGATTAACTCATTCTACTATCTTCCCACACCTAAAAATCCTTACTAAAACGCAAAATGTAGAATATTTACATTTTGCCAATACACAAAGAGAAAAACTTTCAGAAGCAAGCTTAGTTAAAGTAAATAAACTAGGTGTCAATTACAATCCCTTATATTCCAAAAACCTACCCTTCAATCATCTTAACAAAATTTATGACTTTATTTATTTTCCTCAATTGATTCATGAATTATGTTTTAAACATAATATAAACTTTATAATTTGTCGCGGTGCACCGGCTGGTTCATTAGCGTATTTAGCAACCAAAAAAAATAAAATTCCTTTTGTGGTAGAATCTTTTGAGCCCCATGCAGATTATATGAAAGCTGCTGGTGAATGGAAAAGTTACGGTTTGAGATATTTATTTCAAAAGTATTGGGAAAAACAGCAAAAAAAATATGCTAAAGCTTTAATCACAGTAGCAGAGAACTATCGAAATTGTTTAATAGAGGAAGGAATCATTAAGGATAAGGTTTTTGTTGTCCCCTGTTCAGTTGACCAAAATGTTTTTTATAAAGATAATAATTTGAGAGATAAGAT
>QNXU01000052.1 GCA_003973485.1 Bacteroidota bacterium
GATCTTTAATTTTGATTCCATTAGTTGATGTTATCATCAAACAAGAAGAGCCGCTAATTGATTTAATTGAATTATTAAAAGGCGTAGATCAAGATGACTATATCAAAACCTTAATAAAAGATTTGGAAGGCTTAAAAGCAGAATACAAAAAATTAAACGTCCAAAAGTTAATGGATGAAGGAAGAGGTTCAGAATTATTAAAAGATGAAGCCTTGGATAATATTACCAATCAAATGGGTAAAATCAGAGATGATGTAACTGGTTGATCCCTATTATAACCAATAAATTAAGAAGGGCTGATTATCAGAGGCATTGCCTTTAAAATCGCCCTTCTTTTGTTTAATTCTATCTTTACATTTCTCATAAATTACACTTATATTCTTAGCTAAGCCATGAGTGAAAATCTACTAAAAGCCTTACTGGAACTATTTGCCATCATTGCCAAAGAAGGTACTGTTACTGAGGATGAGCGAAGTAATGTGAAAAAATTCCTAGTTGACACGCTTTCCGAAGAATCTGCAGAACGCCACCTTAAAATGTTTGATGATTTTGCACAATCGGATAAAACTGCCGATGGAAATGAAAGAATAGATCGTATCTGCAAAAAAATTAATGAAGAGTTCACTTATCCGCAAAAAATCATACTTGCCCTTCAGCTTATCGAACTTATTTTGGCAGATGGAGAAATTGCAGAAGAAGAAACTAAAATTCTTGATGATGTAAGTGAGAAAATTAAACTGCCTGTTGAAATCATTGCTTACATTCAAGCTTTTGCGCTAGCTAAAAAAATTAAAGACTTCGAATCAGATAAATTCCTAATTGTTGCAGAAAACAATGAGGACGTCCCAGATTCCACCTATTTTATTCAAGAAGATCATTTAGATGGATTTTTAGCCGTATTAAAGCTTGCTGGAACGGAAATGTATTTTGTAAAATATTTAGGAAATACCCAACTCAGCATGAATGGTATTCCTTTAAGAAAAAATGCAATAACTCTCTTCCCTTCTGGTAGCACAATAAAAGGCGAAAAATCACAAACCATCTTCTACAGTGATGTAGCTAGCCATTACAAAACCGATGATAACACGGCAAATATCTCATTTGTAGCAGAAAACATAAGTTTCACCTTTCCGAATGGCCACAAGGGACTTCATAATGTAAATATTGCGGAAGATACAGGCAGACTGGTTGGCTTAATGGGAGCTTCGGGTTCTGGTAAATCAACTTTATTGAATGTTTTAAATGGAAATGAGAGTCCATCTGAAGGTAAAGTCGAGATTAATGGAATTGACATTCATAAAAATCCTGATGCCATTAAAGGAACAATCGGTTATGTGCCTCAGGATGATTTATTAATAGAGGAGCTAACGGTTTATGAAAATTTATATTATGCATCAAAGCTTTGTTTTGATGATAAATCTGAAGCGGAAATAGAGGAATTAGTTTCCAATACTTTAGCTTCATTGGGATTATCCGAAACCAAACATTTGAAAGTGGGCTCTCCTTTGGACAAAACCATTAGTGGCGGACAAAGAAAGCGGCTAAACATCGGACTAGAATTATTGAGAGAACCATCCGTTCTTTTTGTAGATGAACCAACTTCTGGTTTATCCTCTAGAGATTCTGAAAATATTATGGATTTGCTGAAAGAGCTAAGCTTGAAAGGCAAAATGGTTTTTGTGGTGATTCATCAGCCATCTTCTGACATCTTCCGCATGTTTGATAAGTTAGTGATTTTAGATGTAGGCGGTTTTCAAATCTATTATGGCAATCCGGTTGAAGCTGTTCTATACTTTAAGAATCAGATCAATACCATTGATAAAGATCAAGCGGCATGTATTGAATGTGGAAATGTAAATCCTGAGCAGATTTTCAACA
The DNA here is from genome assembly GCA_003973485.1 of Bacteroidota bacterium. Lineage (GTDB taxonomy): Bacteria > Bacteroidota > Bacteroidia > Cytophagales > Cyclobacteriaceae > Marivirga. The sequence continues at coordinate 1,879 of QNXU01000052.1, forward strand.
TCATAGAAACCAAAGTGGTGAATGAATACGGAAAAGCCACAGATGAAAGAAAAATTAGTCCTAAGAAATGGTTTAGCCTATTCGAAAATCAACTTAACATCCCAAAAGTTGAAAATCCAGATCCATTACCTGAACCCGAATTAAGAATACCGAGTTGGGCAAAACAAGTCGGCCTATTTTTTCGAAGAGACTTTAAATCCAAATTAGCCAACAAACAATATTTGCTAATAAATTTACTGGAAGCTCCGATTTTAGCCATGCTATTGGCCTACATTATTCGGTACTATCCAGAGAATGAAAATAATGAGTATCTATTTATAGATAACTTAAATATTCCTGCATTTTTCTTCATGAGTATTATTGTAGCCCTTTTTATGGGGCTAACCGTCAGCGCTGAGGAAATTATAAAAGACAGGAAAATACTAAAGCGAGAATCCTTTTTGCATTTGAGCAGAAGTAGTTATTTGTTCTCTAAAATTGGAATTTTATTCCTTTTCTCCGCTGTTCAAACCTTTTCTTATGTGATTATTGGGGATCTGATATTGGAAGTTGATGGCATGAGTTTAACCTATTGGGCAATCCTTTTCACTACCGCTTGCTTTGCCAATATGTTAGGATTGAATATTTCATCTGCCTTTAATTCTGCCATTACGATTTATATTTTAATCCCAATTTTGCTGATTCCACAACTTATTTTAAGTGGTGTGGTGGTTAAATTTGACAACCTCAATCCACAAATTACAACTCCTGATCAAGTACCCTTAGTTGGTGAACTGATGGCTTCTCGTTGGGCATTTGAAGCCTCGATGGTAGCGCAGTTTAAATCCAATGAGTACACCAAGCCTTTTTTCGAATTAGAACAGCAAATGGCTCAATCGGAATATAAAACGGTTTACTATTTGCCAAAACTGCAATCGAAGTTAGAATTCCTCAAAAACAATATGGATAATCGTGACAATCCTGAATTTGAGAATGCTGTTAATCTTTTAAGGCGAGAAATTGGCTTAGAATTGGAAGTAGTTGGCGAAGATAAGTTCGATGCATTCCACAAATTGACTGTTGAAAAATTTGATAGCTGGACAGCTGATAAAACAGAAGTATTTCTAAATACATTAGGTCGATTTTACAATAACTTCTTTAACGAGGCAAATAACAAAAAGGAAAAAGCAATATTTATGCTGACTCAAACACCTGAAAAGAAAAAGCAGTTTGAGTACTTAAGAGATAATTACTATAATAAAACGGTAGCTAATTTGGTTAAAAACACCAATGACCCGAATAGAATTATAGAATATGATGGCCGATTGATTCAAAAAATCTATCCAGTATTTATGGAGCCGCAGCCTGATCATGCACTAGATTTTAGAACACAGTTTTATGCAGGGGAAAAGTATTTTGCTGGTTATGTTTTCAATACTTTGCAATTTAACCTAGCAGTTATCTGGCTGATGAGTATTATTTTATTTGTAACGCTTTACTATGATGTATTGAGGAAAATAGTGACTTTTAGGAAAGCCTAAGGCATTTGATTTTCTCGCAAAGCCACTATGGCGCAAAGTTTTTATAAAGGGAAATTGCAAAGAGTAAAAGATTATGAAATTATATTAATTGCCAGTTGGAGCATTGTTCGACCTAATTGGTATGGCTAAGGTCAGACTATAGTCAGACCGGATTAATAAATAGATCCTCAATTTCTTTGCGAGGTCGTTGCGCCTTGGCGTCTTTGCGAGAGTTACCTTTTCAGCTTTGCTGAAATTGCTGGTCACCCAGATTAAGTCACCAAAATCAAAACAATTTAGCTTAAAATCAATTTACAGATTATGAAAAATATACTACTACTTAGTGCTTTAACCTTAACTGTGTTTGCTTGTCAGCCATCCGAAAAAACGGAGGAAAAGCAAGAAACAAAAAAAGAAGATTCTCTTTCTTTCGATGCTAGTAAATCAGATCAAAAGGCTATTGAGCTTGCTGATAAAGTAATCGCTGCCCATGGTGGAGTAGAAAACTGGAATAATACTCGTTACATTTCATGGAATTTTCTGGGGGCTCGCGATTTAGTTTGGGATAAGTATACAGGAAATGTTCGAATTGATTTCCCAGGTCAACAGTCCACTTATTTAATCAATGTAAACGAAGATACTGGCAGAGTGAAAATTGGAGATAGAGAATTGACCAAAGCAGATTCTTTAGATAAATACATAGAAAGAGGAAAGCAAATTTGGGTGAATGATTCCTATTGGCTCGTTTTCCCTTTCAAGTTAAAAGACCCAGGCGTGCAGTTAAAATATGTGGGGCAAGACACTACTAAAAATGGCAAAGATGCTGAAGTTATCAGCCTTACTTTTGAGCAAGTAGGTTTTACTCCGCAGAATAAATACAAAGCATATATTGATCCGCAATCGAATTTGATTCTGCAATGGGATTTCTACAGAAATGCATCGGATAGTGCAGCTAGTTTTCAAAATATTTGGAGTGATTATCAACAGTATGGTGATATTATGCTTTCCTCTGGCAGAGACCAAAGAGAATTGGGAAATATTAAAGTAGCACAAGAATGGGATGATAGTGTTTTTGAAGAGTTTTAAAGGAGTCCAGTCATTCGATAAAAATCATAAAGGCTAATTCTAAAGGCTTCTTTAGCATCCGTATTAGGAAACAGTGGAGTTTTTTGGTTCTCAATCGAGATGAAAAATTCCACTTCTTCTGTCATTTTATTGTAGATTTTTGAGACAAAAAGCATCTCGTCTCTTCTTTTAATTCCTTCTAAGGTAAGTTTTCCGCTTTCATCAGATTCCAAAGCTCTCCATTCTACCACTAGTCCTTCTTTTTTCAACTGCTCCGTCATTTCAATTATCGGATAAACTCTGTTTAGCTTCCAATTCACAACTAATGAGACATTGAAATAAAAACCTGAGGTGTCTTGCTGCCGATCTTCATGTCGGTAAATGCGCCAACCGCCTTCTTCCATTACTTCTAAATCATATTGCCTCTGCCGCATATTTCTGAAAAATAAATAAGCATCATCAGTATAATTGAATCTTAACTTATTCAATTCCACTTCTTTGGAAGTATTAACCGAGCAAGCCATGCAGGTTAAAAAGAAAAGTATAATGAATTTCTTCATAAGATAAAGAACATCAGTTTTTAGCTAAAGTTTAGAAATCAACTTTATTATTATCTACTCAACATGAGACACTTGTTTTTGAATCAACTCCCAAGCCCGCTCCAAATGCTCTTTTTTCAAATCGGGATGACCGCCTACTAATCTTAAGGTGTATTTTCCATTAAGTTTGGTGTGAGTAATGAAGATTTTGCCCGTAGCATTAATGCTTTTCAATAACTTCTCATTGAATGTATTCAACTCTTCCTCATTCATTTTACCATCATTATATCGGAAACAAAGCAAATTGACCGACACAGGAGCCAGCATTTCAAAATTCTCAGATGCCTTAATTTCATTTTTCAGCCATTGTGCCCATTCGCAATGATTTCGGATAATAGTCCTTAAATTTTCTGCTCCAAAGCTACGCAACATAAACCACAACTTCAAAGCACGAAATCTTCTACCTAGCTGAATATGCCAATCTCGATAATTATTGACCTCATGATCTAAATCTGTCTTTAAATATTCGGGAGTAATACTATAAGCTTGAGTTAAAGATTTTGGATCTTTCACATAATAAAGACTACAATCAAAGTTTACAAATAGCCATTTATGCGGATTGAATACCATGCTGTCTGCCGATTCCATGCCTTTGCTCATCCATCGCATTTCTGGACAAATCAATGCGGCTCCAGAATAGGCAGCATCTACATGAAACCAAAGTTTATACTTTTGGGCAATAGCTCCAATTTCATCTAATGGATCTACTGCAGTAGTGCCTGTGGTCCCCATTGCTCCTAAAACAAATAAAGGCTGAAAGCCAGAGGCAAGATCACTTTCTATTGCTTTCTCCAATGCCGTGGGAATCATAGCGAAATTTTCATCCACTGGAATTTTAACCAGATTTTCATAACCAAAACCTGCAATTTTCACATTCTTATCAATAGAACTATGCGCTTGCTCAGAAGCATAAATTCGATATTGCGGCATTCCTGCAAATCCTTTTTCATTGATTTGAAAATTGGAAGCTTTTTCTCTGGCTGTTATGAGCGCATTAAAAGTGCCAGTCGAGGCTGTATCTTGAATGGAGCCAGTCCAGTCAGTTGATAAGCCTAACAAATTGCGCATCCATTCCATCATGCGATCTTCCAGTTCGGTAGCCGCTGGAGAGGTAAGCCAAACCATTCCTTGCGTGCCTAAAGTGCTCATCAACATTTCTCCTAAAATAGAAGGCTTGCTTTTAGAGGCCGGGAAATAGGCAAAGAAATTAGGACTCTCCCAATGCGTGATGCCTGGCATAATTTTATCCTCAAAATCTTTAAAGATAGCTTCAAATGCTTCAGGCTTCTCAGAAAAGCTATTGGGTATTTGAGCTTTAATTTCTCCAGGCTTTACTTGAGCCATCACAGGATATTGTGCTACATTATCTAAATAATCCACCATCCAATCAACCATGGTGTGGGCATGCTTTCTAAATTCTTCTGAGGTCATAAAATAGGAATCACTTTTAAAGTTCTAAATTTAAATAAAAAGGAACTTGCTCAAGCTACTCATCAAGAAAAATAAGCTCCTAAGCCAAATTCTTTCTTCAATTTATATTTATCATTAACTTAAGCCGTTAAATTTGTTCTATGAATTTATTCAAAAGTATTATTCTGTCAATTGTAGTATCCATTTTATTTTTAGCCTGTGAATCGGATTATTATCCTAAACCTAATGGCTTTAATCGAATTGATTTACCCAAACATGAATATATTGCCTTGCCCGATTCTTTTCCTTACAGTTTTGAATATTCGACCCATGCAAAAATATTACCAGATTCCATCTATATAAAAGACCGCTATTGGATAGCACTATTCTATCCTGAGTTTGTAGCAGAAGTGCATATCACCTATAAATCATTAAACAATAATCGAGATAGCTTAAGATCAAATATTGAAGATTCATATAAGCTTACTAGTAAACATCAAATTAAGGCCAGTTCAATACAAGAAACTATCCTAATGACGCCTTCTGGAAAAAAAGTCTCTTTGGCGGAATTGAAAGGTGATGTACCTAGTCAATTTCAATTTTACACTACAGATTCTACAGAACATTTTTTGAGAGGGGCGCTTTATTTCCGAACAGCTACTGAAAATGATTCATTAGCGCCAGTAATTGAATATGTCAAAAAGGATATCATTCATAGTTTGAATACTTTAGAGTGGGATTAAAATGACCTCCTTTTTTAAAACACCCATAGAATTTTTGAAAGGAATGGGGCCACAAAAGGCTGCGCATATCAATAAAGAACTAGGGATTTTCACCTATGCAGATTTATTGCAGCATTATCCTTTTCGGTATGAGGACAGAACTAAGTTTTATAAAGTAAGAGAGTTGCAAGAGGAAATGTCTAATGTGCAAATCAAAGGACAAATTCGATCGAAGCAGCTTATTGGTGCTGGCCGTAAACAGCGATTAGCCGTGCAATTCGCTGATGAAACGGGCATTATGGAATTGGTTTGGTTCAGCGGCATTAATTGGATCAGTCCAAAACTTAAAACGGGGGTGGATTATGTGGTTTATGGTCAGCCCAAGCGTTTCGGAAGCAAATACACCATGGCGCATCCGGAATTGGAAATTTTAACTCCGGCTGTTTCACAAAATGAATTTCTGCAACCAGTTTATTCCACTACCGAAACTTTAAGAAAGAGATATTTAGACAGTAAAGCCATTTTCAAGTTTCAGAAAATACTATTGAAAGAGGCTTACAATCGAATACCTGAAACGCTCCCTCCTCATCTTTTGCAACAATATGGCTTTCTGGCAAAGAAAGATGCTGTGGTTCAAATTCATGTGCCTAAAAATCAGCAATTGCTCCAAAAAGCTCGCTTCAGAATGAAGTTTGATGAGTTCTTTTTTATGCAGCTTCGATTGTTGATGCAGAAAAAGGTCAGACTGGAAAAATTCAAAGGACAACTGCTGCAAAAAACGGACTTACTAACTGAATTTTATCAATCTCACTTGCCTTTTGAATTAACAGATGCTCAGAAGAAAGTAATCAAAGAAATCTTTGGAGATTTTAAAAGCGGCAAGCAGATGAATCGCCTGTTGCAAGGCGATGTGGGAAGTGGAAAAACCATAGTGGCTTTTATATCCGCACTTATCGCCATTGATAGCGGTGCACAAGTTGCTTTAATGGCACCCACGCAAATTTTAGCCAATCAACATTATGAAGGCTTAAAAGAATTTGCGGATAAAATTGGGGTGACCATCGCTTTATTGACAGGTTCTACCAAAACCAAAGCGAGAAGAGAAATCCATGAAAATTTAAAATCAGGTGAATTAAAAATTTTGGTAGGAACTCATGCACTTTTGGAAGAAGTGGTTCAATTTCAAAATTTAGGGTTGGCCATAGTTGATGAACAGCATCGCTATGGGGTAGCGCAAAGAGCTCGATTATGGAAAAAGAATGAGAATTTTGTACCTCACGTCTTGATTATGACCGCTACACCCATTCCTAGAACATTGTCGATGTCGGTTTATGGCGACTTAGATATCTCGATAATCGATGAATTACCAAAAGGGAGAAAACCCATTAAAACGATTCATCAATATGATGCCAACCGACTGAAATTAAATGGATTTTTAAGAAAGGAAATTGAAAAAGGCAGGCAAGTGTATGTGGTTTATCCATTGATTGAAGAGTCAGAAAAATTGGATCTGAAAGACTTAATGGATGGCTATGAAAGTATTGCAAGGGCATTTCCTGAATTTCCTATAAGTATTGTGCATGGAAAAATGAAAGCCGCAGATAAGGATTTTGAAATGGCTCGATTTGTAAAAGGAGAAACCAAAATAATGGTAGCTACAACCGTAATTGAGGTGGGTGTTAATGTGCCGAATGCCTCTGTTATGGTGATTGAAAATGCCGAGCGTTTTGGTTTGGCACAATTGCATCAGTTGAGAGGAAGAGTTGGTCGTGGTGCGGAGCAATCTTATTGTGTATTGGTGACCAGCTATAAATTAAGTAAAGAAGCGCGAACAAGAGTGGAAACCATGGTTCGCACTACCGATGGTTTCGAAATAGCACAAGTGGATATGAATTTAAGAGGGCCGGGAGATATGATGGGTACTCAACAAAGCGGTCAATTAGATCTATTAATTGGTGATTTAAGAGAGGATGAACCTATTTTATCCATCGCAAGGCAAAGTGCACAAGCTATTATTGCCAAAGATCCTAATTTAGAAATGGAAGAAAATAGTTTGATCCGCCAACAAGTGGAAAACCAGAAAAAGAAGAATCTTAATTGGAGTAGGATTTCATGAAATGAACATAAATATCCGAGAAACAAAAGGAAAGCCTAAGGCTTTTTTTATAACCACAGAGATTCTCAAAGTATTTCACAAAGGAACACAAAGTAACAGCTAAAGCTGTTGTTAGGCTCTCAAATATACCGTTATTAACATTTGTTTGAATCCCTTTGAGATAGGAATTCAAGGTAATGAATTCAGTTTTACCTGATTATGCCTTCGTGGACTTTGCGACAACCTCTGAGCAACTTAGTGGTTAAAGCACCAGTAGCCTGTGGCTACCCTTTTGTGGTGGAAACTGATCAGTTTATCTTTTTATATTGAATTTCCTGATTTTTAATTACATTTGCATCCCTAAGAATGAAAAGAAAAAATAACATAGGATCAATTAAGCAATCAGGCAGTCTAATATTTGGGCTTGCAATGGCTGTATTGTTATTTTTTCAGCAGCCTTATGTAGCAGATACTTCTGAAAAGGTTGAAAAAACTGAGCAAAATGAAAAAGAAAAGCCACAAGCTGAATACAGAATGCTGGCTTACGATGTGCTTTTGCCAGTTATGCAATTTAATTTATTCCATTCTTTCGATTTATTATTAGAGATTCCTAACCTCAACATTGAAGAGTTCACAATTCTTGAATGTGTAGAAAAAGCTTATCATAATTACTTTCATACATTATTTAGGCTCATTATATCCCCAAATGCACCCTAATAATAAAGTCAATTCAAGATATTGATCTAAACAGATCATAATAAACAACAATTCAACAACTATTTTCTAATTAATCAAAATATAAAATCTTGCAATTCTAAATCAAGATTTTATAAAATCATTTCAAATAATATAAACATGAAAAACAGAGGATTTATCGTGTTCATGACCGTTATAGTTACATTATTATGTATCTATTATTTGTCATTTACATTTGTTTCAAACGGCATTAAAGATGATGCCACTGCTTACGCAACAGATCAGGAAGGTAATATTGATTACTCGGAAAGACAGAGTTACTTAGATTCAGTATACAATGTTCCTGTTTACAATCTTTTAGGGGTTGAATTTACCTATAAGGAAGTTCAGGACATGGAATTGAATCTAGGTCTTGATTTACAGGGTGGTATGCACGTGACTTTGGAAGTTTCACCAGTGGATATCATCAAAGGACTAAGTGGAAATAATGAGGATGAAGCATTAAACAATGCTTTAGAGACTGCAAGAGAAAGACAAAAAACTAGTCAAAGCACTTTTGTGGACTTGTTTTACCAAGCTTTTCAAGAGGAAAACCCTGACAAGAAGCTAAGTGAATTCTTTGCTACTTCTGCTAACAGAGACAGAATAAGCTTTCAAACTGAAGATAGCGAAGTTTTAAGAATAATCCGAACTGAAGTTGATGCTGCCATTGATCGTTCATTTGAAATTCTAAGAACTAGGATTGACCGTTTTGGTACTTCTCAGCCCAATATTCAAAAATTAGAAAATACGGGTAGAATTCAAATCGAATTACCAGGTGTTGACAATCCTGAAAGAGTAAAAAAATTATTACAAGGCGTTGCTAAGTTGGAATTCTTGCAGGTAGTAGAAATCAATGAAGTATCTGAGGCTCTTTCACAAGCAAACGAGATTTTAGTAGCTGAGCAAAAAGCAAATCAGAAAAATGAATTAGGTTCTGATGGTTCAACTGAATCTTCTCAAGAAGAAAGCGGAAATTTAGCAGATTTATTGCAAGATGATGAAGCTGACACAACGGCAACTGAAAATCAAGAAGCCGATTCTGCGGATACCGCCTTAGATTCATTAGAGAATGCACAAAATGTATCACCACTTTTTAGCTTAATCAAAAGTCAATATGGATTAGTTTATGAAATAACTGATACGGCTAAAATAAATGACATCATTCAAAGAGAAGACATTCAAGCACTATTCCCAAGAAACACAAGACTTTTATGGGATGTAAAACCTAGAAAATTGGATGATGGGACAGAGCTTTTAGAGCTTTATGTAGTAAGAACTCAAAGAGGAAACCAAGCTTTATTAACTGGTGAAGTTGTAAATGATGCTAGACAAACATTTGATGAAGTAGGTCAGCCAGCAGTTGATATGAGCATGGATCCTACAGGAGCAAGAAAATGGGCGAAAATCACCAGAGAAAATATCAATAACAGAATTGCTATTGTTTTGGATAACTATGTTTATTCTGCACCAGTAGTAAATAGTGAAATTCCGAATGGTAAATCAATCATTCAAGGTAATTTCACTATGGAAGAAGCTAAAGATTTAGCTAATATCCTAAAAGCAGGTTCATTGCCAGCTCCTACCAGAATTGTAGAAGAAGCCATTATTGGTCCAACTTTAGGTAAAGAAGCCAGAGCACAAGGTATTATTTCTATTGTTGCGGGTTTAGGTATGGTATTAATTTTCATGGTAGCCTATTATTCAAAAGGTGGATTGATTGCCAACATCGCACTAGTATTCAATATCTTCTTTATTCTAGGAATTTTAGCTCAATTAAATGCGGCTCTTACCTTACCGGGTATTGCAGGTATAGTTTTAACTATTGGTATGTCCATTGATGCCAACGTTCTGATTTTTGAGAGAATTAAGGAAGAAATTCGAATTGGCAATTCACCCCAAGCGAGTATCACGGCGGGTTATCAAAAGGCTTTTGGCACCATCGCAGATGCCAACATTACAACCTTGATTGCAGCGCTTGTCCTATTTTCCTTTGGGACCGGGCCAATCAAGGGTTTTGCAAT
>QNXU01000115.1 GCA_003973485.1 Bacteroidota bacterium
CTTTTGAGACATAATATAGACCCAAGACCATATCCTGAGAAGGTACTGTAATTGGAGCCCCGTTTGCAGGGTTCAAAATATTATGAGAAGAAAGCATTAGAGTTGAAGCCTCTAAAATTGCTTCATGTCCTAAAGGAACGTGAACCGCCATTTGGTCACCATCAAAATCGGCATTAAATGCAGTACACGCTAATGGGTGTAGCTGAATTGCTTTACCTTCAATCAATTTAGGTTGGAAAGCTTGGATACCTAACCTGTGAAGTGTCGGAGCCCTGTTTAATAATACAGGATGTCCTTTCATCACGTTCTCCAAAATATCCCAAACCACAGGGTCTTTTCTGTCCACAATCTTTTTAGCAGACTTAACAGTTTTAACAATTCCCCTTTCGATTAATTTTCTAATGATAAAAGGTTTGAAAAGCTCGGCTGCCATATTTTTAGGCAATCCACACTCATGCATTTTCAACTCAGGTCCTACTACAATTACAGAACGACCAGAATAATCAACCCTTTTACCTAACAAGTTTTGACGGAATCTACCTTGTTTCCCTTTCAACATATCTGAAAGTGATTTTAAGGCTCTATTTCCATCAGATCTTACTGCATTTACTTTTCTAGAGTTATCAAACAATGAATCTACAGCTTCCTGCAACATCCTTTTCTCATTTCTAAGGATAACTTCAGGAGCTTTGATATCGATCAACCTTTTCAAACGGTTGTTTCTGATTATAACCCTTCTATATAAATCATTTAAATCAGAAGTAGCAAATCTACCACCATCAAGAGGTACTAAAGGTCTCAACTCTGGTGGAATAACTGGCACCATTCTGATAATCATCCATTCAGGACGGTTTTCAATTCTTGTTCTTGCATCACGGAAAGCTTCAACAACTCTCAATCTTTTTAAAGCTTCAGCTTTTCTTTGTTGAGATGTATCTGTAGCCGCTTGATGCCTTAATTCATAAGAAAGTTCATCCAATTGGATTCTACTCAATAACATATCCAATGCTTCAGCACCCATTTTGGCGATGAATTTATTTGGATCGTCATCATCTAATTGCTGATTTTCCCTAGGAAGTTTATCTAAAATATCTAAATATTCATCTTCGGTTAAGAAATCCATGTAAGCAATACCATCTTCCTCTTTAACACCAGGCTGGATTACCACATATCTTTCATAATAGATAATCTGATCAAGCTTTTTGGTAGGTAAGCCTAAAAGATATCCGATTTTGTTCGGTAAAGATTTGAAATACCAAATATGAGCTACAGGCACTACCAATTCGATATGGCCCATTCTCTCTCTACGAACTTTTTTCTCAGTTACTTCAACACCACATCTATCGCATATAATGCCTTTGTATCTGATTCTTTTATATTTTCCACAATGACATTCCCAGTCTTTAACAGGCCCAAATATTCTTTCACAGAAAAGACCACCCATTTCCGGCTTATAAGTTCGGTAGTTGATGGTTTCAGGCTGAGTGACTTCACCATGAGAACTTTCCAGAATTGATTCTGGAGAAGCCAAACTAATGGTGATTTTAGAAAAGTCAGTGTTGATTTTTTTATTTTTTTTGAACGCCATAATAAATGTATCTAAATGGGGCCGGTTAAAGCCCCGATAAAACAATTGAAATTAGTCTAAAGTGATTTCTAATGCCAAACCTCTTAATTCATGAACCAAAACATTGAATGATTCAGGAATATTAGGTTTACCCATATTCTCACCTTTAACAATAGCTTCATAGGCTTTAGCTCTTCCAATCACATCATCCGACTTGATTGTAAGAATTTCTTGAAGAACATGAGAAGCACCAAATGCCTCTAATGCCCAAACCTCCATCTCACCAAAACGCTGGCCACCAAATTGAGCTTTACCACCCAATGGTTGCTGAGTAATTAATGAGTATGGTCCAATAGAACGAGCATGCATTTTATCATCAATTAAGTGACCTAATTTCAGCATGTAAATCACTCCAACGGTAACTTTTTGATCAAACATATCACCAGTTAAACCATCGTATAGATGTGTTCTACCAAATTCAGGCAAGCCAGCTTCCGCTAATTCAGCAGAAACTTCATCAGAAGATGCTCCATCAAAAATTGGAGTGGCATATTTCCTACCTAACTTTAATCCTGCCCATCCTAACACTGTTTCATAAATCTGACCAATGTTCATCCTTGATGGTACACCTAATGGATTCAATACGATATCAACTGGAGTTCCGTCTTCCAAAAATGGCATATCTTCATCACGAACAATTTTGGCTACAACACCTTTGTTACCGTGACGACCCGCCATTTTATCTCCAACTTTTAATTTACGTTTCTTAGCGACATAAACTTTAGCCAATTGAACAATTCCTGCTGGTAATTCATCCCCTACCTCGATAGTGAATCGCTCTCTTTTGAATTTACCTGCAATTTCGTTTCTTCTCTTATTATAATTTCTAACTAAATCAACGATAAGTTTATTTGTATTCTCATCATCAGTCCAGTTATCTAAAATCAAATCAGAAATCAAGTTCACTTCTTCAGGAACATTGTAGTTACTTTCATCTCTGTAGATATTTTTCTCAGGGAATAAGTTCTTTTCAATGTTATTCTGAGTGAATTTAACTCCTTTGCTCATAATCTCGTCACCAAACTTATGTTTGATTCCTTGACATGTTTTACCTTCTAGCAAAGTAGCTAATTTCTCTATTTTAAGACTTCTTAATTTTAATAACTGACGGCTGTATTCCTTAGCTAATACTTCAACTTCTTTCTTAGCATCAGCTCTTCCGTCTTTATCTTTTTTATGTCTAGCGAAAAGTTTTGTATCAATAACTACACCTCTTAATGATGGAGAAGCTTTCATAGAAGCATCTTTAACATCACCTGCTTTATCTCCAAAGATTGCTCTTAAAAGTTTCTCTTCAGGAGTTGGGTCAGTCTCACCTTTAGGCGTAATTTTACCAATTAGGATATCCCCTTCTTTGATTTCAGTACCAGTTCTGATGATACCATTTTCATCAAGGTTTTTAACCGCTTCTTCACTAACATTTGGAATTTCAGAAGTTAATTCTTCCTCACCTCGTTTAGTATCTCTTACTTCTAACTCAAATTCTTCAATATGAATAGAAGTAAATATATCTTCTCTAACTACTCTTTCAGAGATTACAATCGCATCCTCAAAGTTATAACCTTGCCATGGCATAAATGCCACTTTCATGTTACGACCAATGGCTAGTTCACCTTTCTCTGTTGCATAACCATCGCAAAGAATTTGACCTTTTTTCACTCTATCATTCTTGTATACTAAAGGTCTAAGATTGATAGTTGTATTCTGGTTAGTTCTTCTGAATTTGATTAGATCATAAACCCTTTCATCATCATCGAAAGAAACTAATTCTTCTTCATCGTTCATGTCATACTTAATGACAATTTTTGTAGCGTCAACGAAGGTTACAACACCATCTTTTTCAGCTACTATCATTGACCTGGAATCTCTAGCAACCCTTCCCTCTAGACCAGTACCAACTATTGGTGCTTCTGGTCTTAGCAATGGAACTGCTTGACGCTGCATGTTTGATCCCATCAATGCCCTGTTTGCATCATCATGCTCCAAGAAAGGAATCATAGAAGCTGCAACAGACACAATTTGATTAGGTGCAATATCCATATAAGAAAGCTCCTTTGGCTCTAATACTGGGAAGTCACCTTCAAATCTTGCTTTAACTCTATCATTAAGATATTTACCAGAATCATCAATAGGTGCATTAGCCTGAGCAATGTTGTGGTCATCTTCTTCTTCGGCAGTAAGGTATAAAACATTACCACTCATGTCCACTTTGCCATTTTCAACTTTTCTGTATGGAGTTTCAATGAATCCCATACCGTTTACTTTGGCATGAACACATAAAGAAGAAATCAAACCAATGTTTGGACCCTCTGGAGTTTCAATAGTACATAATCTACCATAGTGAGTATAATGAACATCTCGCACTTCAAAACCTGCACGTTCTCTAGAAAGACCACCAGGTCCTAATGCAGACATTCTTCTTTTATGAGTTACCTCAGATAATGGATTTGTTTGATCCATAAACTGAGAAAGTTGGTTGGTTCCGAAAAATGAATTGATTACAGAAGACAATGTTCTAGCGTTGATCAAGTCAACTGGCTTGAAATCCTCATTATCTCTAACATTCATTCTTTCACGGATTGTTCTAGCCATTCTAGCTAAACCAACACCAAATTGAGCATATAACTGCTCCCCAACTGTTCTAACTCTTCTATTACTTAGGTGATCAATATCATCAACAATAGCTTTAGAGTTGATTAATCCAATAAGATATTTCACAATATGGATAATATCCACTTTAGTTAACACCTTAGTTTCAGCATCAATATCTAAACCTAATTTTTTATTAATTCTGTATCTACCAACTTCACCTAAATCATATCTTTTCTCAGAGAAGAAAAGATTTTGAATAATTTCTCTTGCTGTTGCTTCATCAGGCGCCTCAGTATTTCTTAATTGACGGTAAATTTGCTCTACCGCTTCTTTTTCAGAGTTAGAGTTATCCTTTTGAAGTGTATTATAAACGATGCTATAATCTGTGATATTCACATCAGTACGATGTAGAATAATTGATTTAACACCAGCATCTATAATTAAGTCTATATCCTCTTCTTCAATAACAGAGTCTCTTTCTAAAAGAACTTCATTTCTATCAATGGATACTACCTCACCAGTATCTTCATCCACGAAATCCTCCGTCCAAGTTTTAAGAACCCTAGCAGCAAGTTTTCTTCCAATTACTTTTTTCAAAGCCGCTTTAGTGCCGTCAACTTCTTCAGAAAGATTGAAGAGATCTAAAATATCTTTATCCGAGCCGTAACCGATAGCACGTAACAAAGTAGTTACAGGAAATTTTTTCTTTCTGTCAATGTAAGCATACATGACATTATTAACATCGGTAGCAAATTCAATCCAAGAACCTTTAAAAGGAATAATTCTTGCAGAATATAATTTCGTTCCGTTAGTGTGTTTACTTTGGGCAAAGAAAACACCTGGAGATCTGTGCAATTGCGAAACAATAACACGTTCAGCTCCATTAATGATAAATGAGCCCTTTTCGGTCATATAAGGGATATTCCCTAAAAAAACCTCTTGCTCAATGGTTTCAAAGTCTTCATTATCCTCGTCATTGCAAATTAATCTCAATTTTGCTTTAAGAGGAACAGAATAAGTTAAGCCCCTATCGATACATCCATCGATGTCATACTTAGGTGGATCAACAAGATAATCAACAAATTCCAAAACGAAATTCTCTCTGGAATCAGAGATTGGAAAGTTTTCTTGAAATACTTTAAAAATTCCTTCTTCAGCTCTTTTTTCAGCGGGAGTTTCCAATTGGAAGAAATCCTGGAAAGATTGGAGTTGAACATCAAGGAAATCAGGGTAATCAATTACTGTTTTAATTGACGAGAAATTGATTCTTTCAGATTGATTTATATTAGCCAAGGCTCTGAATATTTAAAGTTTTTGTAATTCTTAAAAGTGCATTCTAGCACTATCCTGCTTCATAAATTAGTACAAACAGGAAAAGACCTGACCCCGATAATGAAAATTCATTATCGGGGACCAGGCCTAATTTCTTGGGCAGAAATCAGTTAACCCTTTCAGGATCAACTTATTACTTTAATTCAACTTCTGCTCCAGCTTCTTCAAGTTGCTTTTTAAGCGCCTCTGCTTCGTCTTTAGCTACTCCTTCTTTTACAGCTTTAGGAGCACCATCAACTAATTCTTTTGCTTCTTTCAAGCCTAAACCTGTTAATTCTTTAACAGCTTTAACAACTTGTAATTTAGCAGAACCTGCAGAAGTTAATACAACATCAAAAGATGATTTTTCTTCTGCTGCGTCTCCTCCGCCAGCACCACCAGCTGCCATTACAGGCGCTGCTGCTGCAGCAGGTTCGATACCGTGTGTTTCTTTTAGGTAATCAGCAAGTTCATTAACTTCTTTTACTGTTAATTCTACTAATTGATCTCCAATTGCTTTGATATCAGCCATGATTGTGTTATTTAAATTTTAATGATTTTGTTCTAGTAATTTGTTAATTATTGTGCTCTTTCTTCAAGCGCTTTCACTAAACCTGAAACAGTATGTCCTCCACTTTGTAAAGCAGAAATAACATTCTTAGCAGGTGATTGTAATAGACCCACAATATCGCCAAGCATATCTTTCTTAGATTTAAGCTCGCTTAATGGCGTTAAGTGTTCTGCACCTACATATATATCAGTATCTATAGCAGCAGCTTTGAATAAAGGCTTTTCTGTACTGTTTTTCTTATGAAATTCTTTTATAACCTTTGCAGGTGCATTACCTACTTCAGGAGAAAATAGAATTCCTGAGAAACCTTTTAATGACTCAAAAATTGCAGAATAATCTTCTTCTTGTTTCTCTAAAGCCTTTTGTATTAAAGAGTTTTTCACTACTTTATACTCAAGCCCTTTCTCAAAACATAATTGACGAAAGCTATTAGTTTGAGAAACAGTCATTCCTGAACCATCTGCCAGATAAAAGTGCGGATTTTCAGCAAATTTTTCTGTTAGTTCCTCTATAAGTTGTCCTTTTTCTTTTTTATTCATATTAAATTCCAGCTATAGAGTTTTTATCAATTGAGATTCCCTTGCTCATCGTAGATGACATGGTCATACTCATGAAATAAGTACCTTTAGAAGAAGCTGGTTTCAGCTTCGCTAAAGTTTGAATTAATTCATTTGCATTTTCAGTAATTTTCTCTTTTGAGAAGGAAGCTTTACCAATACTAGCATGAATAATCCCGAATTTGTCCACTTTAAAATCAATTTTACCTGATTTTACTTCTTGAACAGCCTTTCCAACATCAAGCGTAACAGTTCCTGATTTTGGATTCGGCATTAGACCTCTTGGACCTAATACTTTACCTAACCTACCTACTTTTGCCATAACAGTAGGCATAGTTACAATAATGTCAATATCTGTCCAACCACCTTCAATCTTCTTGATGTAGTCGTCTAGTCCAACGTAATCAGCTCCAGCGTCTTTAGCTTCCTGTTCTTTATCAGGAGTAACCAAAGCTAACACTTTAACATCTTTACCAGTTCCATGGGGAAGTGCAACTACACCTCTTACCATTTGATCTGCTTTACGTGGGTCAACTCCTAATCTTATGTCTAGGTCAACAGAAGCATCAAACTTGGTAGTTGTAATTTCTTTAACTAGAGAAGAAGCTTCATCTAAAGAATAAACCTTAGTAGAATCTACTTTCTCAGCT
This sequence comes from Bacteroidota bacterium, assembly GCA_003973485.1. Classification (GTDB taxonomy): domain Bacteria; phylum Bacteroidota; class Bacteroidia; order Cytophagales; family Cyclobacteriaceae; genus Marivirga. The sequence goes on from QNXU01000115.1 coordinate 7,309, forward strand.
GCAATTTTTTGATTTTTAGTAAGCTTTGCCATTTTACCTATTTTTTAAGAATTCCAAGGAGCAGTTCCTGTAACTTTAATACCCATGCTTCTTGCAGTACCTGCAACTTGACGCATAGCTGATTCAATTTTAAATGCATTTAAATCAGGCATTTTGGTTTCAGCGATTTCTTTCACCTGATCCCAAGTTACAGAACCAACCTTATTACGGTTTGGCTCAGCAGAACCTTTTTTCTTCTTTGAAGCATCTAATAAAAGTACCGGAGCTGGAGGAGTTTTAATTACAAAATCAAAAGACTTGTCTTTATAAATTGTAATTACAACTGGCAATACTTGCCCAGCTTTGTCTTGAGTTCTTCCATTAAATTGCTTGCAGAACTCCATTATGTTTAGTCCTTTACTACCTAATGCAGGACCAACGGGAGGTGACGGATTTGCAGCTCCCCCTTTAATCTGTAATTTCAGATATCCACTTATTTCCTTAGCCATCTTGCTATTCTGTTTTTTCTACTTGCATGTAATTCAATTCCACTGGAGTATTTCGTCCAAAGATTTTCACCATAACATTTAGCTTCTTTCTTTCTTCAAAAACCTCCTCTACGGATCCGGTAAACCCACTGAATGGTCCATCCATCACTTTCACTGATTCTCCAACAATGTAAGGAGTGCTCAGTTTCTCGTCCATCTCTTCAGTTTCATCAACCTTTCCGAGTATACGATTCACTTCATTTTGTCTTAAAGGAACCGGCTCTTTTTCATCACCTTGTCCACCTAGGAAACCAATTACTCCTGGAATACTAGTGATTACGTGATGCGCTTCTCCATGAGAAATATCAGCAGATACGAAAACATATCCTGGAAAGAAATTCTTTTCCCTGACACGCTTCTTACCATTCCTCATTTCATACACCTTTTCAGTAGGGATAAGAATCTGAGGAATATATTCTTCTATTTTTTGTCGAGCAATCTCGTTTTCAAGATAAGATTTAATCTTCTTCTCTTGTCCACTTATCACTCTTAAAACGTACCATTTAAATTCTGACATTATCTCAATTATATTTTAAATGCTAAAATGCATTATAAAACCATTCCATTGCATTATCAAATGCCAAATCGATAACACCAATTAATAGAGCAAAAATCAAAGCTCCTACCAATACCAAAATAGAACTATTTTGTAATTTGCTGTAAGGAGGCCAAGTAACCTTGTATCGCATTTCTGACCACGATTCTTTTAAGAATAAACTTAATTTCTGCATCTTATTAATGTGTTAAAATTGCACGGGTGGAGGGACTCGAACCCCCAGCCAATGGTTTTGGAGACCACTACTCTACCAATTGAGCTACACCCGTATTTACCAATGCAACTCAAAATGGTCTGCAAAGGTAGATAAAAGTTTTATAAGAAACAAATGCGCTCCGAAAAATTCGAGAGCGCATTGTTTAATTTATTACTATATCTTAAGTATTAGTCTAAGATTTCAGTTACCTGACCAGCACCTACAGTTCTACCACCTTCACGGATAGCGAAACGTAAACCTTTTTCACAAGCAACTTTGTTAATCAAGTTAACTTCGATAGTAACGTTATCACCTGGCATAACCATTTCTACGTTTTCAGGAAGTTTGATTTCACCAGTTACGTCAGTTGTTCTTAAGTAGAACTGTGGACGGTATTTGTTGAAGAATGGAGTGTGACGACCACCTTCATCTTTTGATAGAACGTAAACCTCTGCTTTGAAATGAGCATGTGGAGTTACAGAACCCGGCTTACAGATAATCATACCTCTTTTGATCTGAGCTTTTTCAATACCTCTTAACAAAAGACCAACGTTATCACCAGCTTCACCTCTATCTAATATTTTACGGAACATTTCAACACCAGTCACAGTAGACTTTAAGTTTTCAGCTCCCATACCGATCAAATCAACAGGATCACCAGAGTTAATTACACCTCTTTCGATTCTACCTGTAGCAACAGTACCACGACCAGTAATAGAGAATACATCCTCAACTGGCATTAAGAAATCTTTATCAGTTAAACGCTCTGGTAATGGAATGTAGTCATCAACAGCTTGCATTAACTCGTCAATTTTCTCTACCCACTTAGCTTCACCTTCTAAAGCACCCAAAGCAGAACCTTGAACTACTGGAAGATCATCACCAGGGAAGTCATAGAAAGAAAGTAATTCTCTTACTTCCATTTCAACTAATTCTAATAATTCCTCATCGTCAACTAAATCTACTTTGTTCAAGAAAGCAACAACAGCAGGAACACCTACCTGACGAGCTAAAAGGATGTGCTCACGAGTTTGTGGCATTGGACCATCAGTAGCAGCAACTACTAAGATAGCTCCATCCATTTGCGCAGCACCCGTAACCATGTTTTTCACGTAATCCGCGTGACCTGGACAGTCAACGTGAGCGTAGTGACGGTTAGCAGTAGCGTACTCAACGTGAGATGAGTTAATTGTAATACCCCTTTCTTTTTCTTCAGGAGCGTTATCAATAGATGAGAAATCTCTCATCTCTGCAAATCCTTTATCAGACAATACTTTACAGATTGCAGCAGTTAATGTAGTTTTACCATGATCCACGTGACCGATAGTTCCGATATTCACGTGTGGTTTCGAACGGTCAAAGGTTTCTTTAGCCATATTTGAAAAATCCTCAGTTTAGTTAAAATTTATAATATATTTATTCAATAACACTGATTGAGCCAACGAGGGGATTTGAACCCCCGACCTCTTCCTTACCAAGGAAGCACTCTACCCCTGAGCTACATCGGCTTGAAATCATTCAGTGCCCTTACAGGCACATCCTAACAAAGGCAGTGACGTTTCCGTTCTGCCTTAATTTACACCGAAATGCCTATTGTATTATTAGAGCGGGAGACGAGGCTCGAACCCGCGACCTGCAGCTTGGAAGGCTGCCGCTCTACCAACTGAGCTACTCCCGCTTGTATGATAAACACTCCTTAAAAAAAGGAATATTTGAATCAAAGTGTAATCCTTTGCTATAGCTTTAGATTACAGTGTGGGGGAAACAGGATTCGAACCTGTGAAGTCGAAAGACAACGGATTTACAGTCCGTCCCAGTTGGCCGCTTTGGTATTCCCCCAATTGGTTTCAATAAGCATTTCCTAAATCCCTTTCGTTTTAGGAAGTGCAAAATTATATGGATTTTATATTTTATCAAACTTTACTGCCAAAAAAGATTACTTTTTTTTAATCATAAATTTAAACCAATCGCTACCGCTTGTAAATCAGCTCTTTATAATTAAAATAATTTTGAGAAATGTTTCTAAAAAGAATCTTATCTCCTAAATTGAATAATTATCTATAGCATTTGCCATAATTCCTAATGCCAAAGGTGAAAAAAAATCTATGCACTACCCACTAATTTTAAAATGAAGTGTGTGAAATTTAATATGTGTTCCTATCTTCGTGTTAAATTTTAATTATGTACGAAATAAAATTCAGTCAATCGGAAAAAGAATACAGGCTGTCCACTAAAGACGGTAATATTTTCATAGACGATAAGCAAGTTGATTGGGACATAAGTAAAACTGATCAGCAGTCCTTCCATATTATTTATAACGACCAAACGTTTAATGCTCATTTAGTAGAGATAGATTACGAAAGTAAAACATTCAAATTACAATTGAATGGTAAAATCATTGAATTGGAATTGAAAGACAAAATGGATTTACTTTTAGAAGAAATGGGGATTAGTGATTTGGATCAAAACCAAATGAATGATGTAAAAGCTCCTATGCCAGGCCTAATCATTGATATTATGGTGTCTCCGGGAGATGAAGTTAAAAAAGGAGATCCTTTATTAATATTAGAAGCCATGAAAATGGAAAATGTGATAAAAGCAGCTGGCGATGGAACTATTGCAGAGATAAAAGCCAATAAAGGCGATAGTGTTGAGAAAAATCAATTGATTATTCAATTCTAATTGTATCGATAATAGAATTGATTTTTAAAATATATAAATTAGACTTTTAAAGGGACAGCAACAATTTAACTTATGAAATTCAAACGCATTCTATTGAAATTAAGTGGAGAGGCTCTAATGGGGGATGAAGGTTATGGCATTGACTCCAAACGGCTTGCACAATATGCATCAGAAATTAAAAGAATACACGATCAAGGTGTAGAAGTAGCGATTGTAATAGGTGGGGGAAATATTTTCAGAGGAATTCAGGCAGAAGCTGCGGGCATTGATAGAGTGCAAGGTGATTATATGGGAATGCTTGCTACTGTAATTAATGGAATGGCGGTTCAGGGAGTTTTGGAAAACCATGGCATGTTCACTCGTTTAATGTCAGGTATTAATATGGAGCAAGTTTGCGAACCCTTCATTAGAAGACGAGCCATCCGACACTTAGAAAAAGGCAGAGTTGTAATATTTGGTGCTGGGATTGGAAATCCTTATTTCACTACAGATTCCACAGCAAGTTTAAGAGCTATTGAAATAGAAGCAGATGTTGTTTTAAAAGGAACAAGAGTGGATGGAGTTTATACTTCTGACCCTGAGAAAAATGCAGATGCCACAAGATATTCCAATATTACTTTCCAAGAAGTATATGAAAAAGGATTGAACGTAATGGATATGACGGCATTTACACTTTGTCAAGAGAACAATTTACCTATTATTGTATTTGATATGAATAAAGCAGGCAATTTATATGACC
>QNXU01000250.1 GCA_003973485.1 Bacteroidota bacterium
CAGAGCATTGAATTTGAAAGATCCAAAGGAAAAAGCTCTTTACGAAAAAGGTAAAGGAGAAGGTGCTAATGAAATTCCAATGGCGATTTCTATTGCTGAACCAACTAACATAGGAGGATAAGTTATGTCAAAGTTTAAGAAAAAAACGAGTGCAAGTCAGGATATTCCTACCGCTGCATTACCGGATATTATTTTTATGCTCCTGTTCTTTTTCATGGTAACTACGGTATTACGTGAAACCGAAATTAAGGTGGAACAATCTATACCTAAAGCCGAACAATTGAAGAAGATTGAAAGGAAATCTTTGGTTAGCTATTTATACATTGGTAAGCCTAAACAAACTGAAAAGTTTGGTGGAGAGGCTAAAATTCAAGCCAATGATGTATTTATTGAACCTAGAGATGTTCTTTTATGGGTAGCAAAGGAAAAGGATAAGTTGGCGGAAGCTGAAAGAGATAAAATTACTATAGCCATGAAGGTAGATAGTGAAGCTAAAATGGGAATTATCTCTGATGTTCAGCAGCAGTTAAGAAAAGCAAATGCTAGAAAGTTAATGTATAATACGTTAAAATTGACTAATAAGGATAAAGATAATTCCTTATTGTAATTTTAAAACAATTTATAAAACCTCATTTCAAATTCCGAAATGAGGTTTTTTTTTGCCTTTATTTAAATAGTATAAACTTTTACTAATTGAAAATTAACCAAAGCAAAACCATCAATGCATGGTGTATGTATGACTGGGCAAATTCTGTATATGCCATAGTTATTAAATCATCTATATTTCCAGTGTTTTATAATACAGCTACTCAAAATGCTTTTAATGGTGATGTTGTAGATTTTTTTGGTTTTCAATTTATCAATACTGCCCTATATTCATTTGCCATTTCTTTCAGTTTTTTAGTAGTTGCTTTTATATCGCCATTATTATCTGGAATTGCCGATTATTCATCTAACAAGAAAGCTTTTATGAAATTCTTTACCTACTTAGGGGCTTTTTCATGTATAGGGCTTTTCTTTTTTACTGGTGAAAATGTTGAATGGGCTATAATCTGCTCCATTCTGGCAAGTATAGGATATACAGGGAGTTTGGTATTCTATAACTCTTTTTTAACTATAATTGCTACTCCTGATAGGCACGATATAATCAGTGCAAAAGGCTTTTCTTTAGGCTATATTGGAAGTATTATATTGTTAATCATTAACTTAATCTGTATTTCTAATCCTCAATGGTTTGGGGTAGAAAGTACAGCTATAATTGCACGTGCTTCATTTTTAACTGTTGGTTTATGGTGGATGGGATTTGCACAAATAACTTTTAGAGCTCTACACGAACCTAAATCATCTATTAATTACTCCAATTCTTTGATTATAAATGGATATAGGGAAATTCTTAAAGTATTTAAGGAGGTTAAATCACAGCCTATTTTAAAATACTTTCTGACATCCTTTTTCTTTTATAGCATGGGTGTGCAGACAGTGATGTATATGGCTGCATCCTTTGGGAGTAAGGAATTAAATCTTCCTGGAGATAAATTAATTATTACGATTATAATAATTAATGCTGTAGCGATCATTGGGTCTTATGGCTTTGCTTATCTGTCAAAAAGAAGTTCGAATAGGTTTTCTTTGTTGAATATGCTAGCGATATGGGTGGGAATATGTATATATGCATATTTTGTTTATACTGACTACCAGTTTTACATTTTAGCCTTCATAGTTGGTTTAGTTATGGGAGGAATTCAATCCCTATCGCGTAGCACTTATGCTAAAATAATGCCTCAAAATACTAATGATGAAGCTTCCTATTTTAGCTTTTATGATGTGACTGAGAAATTAGCCGTTGTGATTGGTACATTTTCTTATGGGTTTATTGAGCAATGGACAGGAAGCATGCGTAACAGTACGGTTGCTTTAGGCCTCTTCTTTGCAGTTGGCATTGGATTTTTATTAATGGTTCGAATCCCTTCTGCATTGAATTATAAAACAAATTAAAAGCATTTAATTAATTAGCCTGCTGCATTTTCTCCTCCATCATTTTTTCTTTTCTTCTCATTTCTTCTTGGGTGGCTTCTAATTCTTCCATGTTTTGTCTTAATTCTTCCTCCTGTGCTCTCATTTCCTCTGCTTGTTGCTGCATTTGTTCAAGCAATATTCTGGTTTTCTCATTGTTTTGAGTAGTGGCAATGGCTGAAGCTACATATTCTCCAGCTTTTTCTAAAAACTCAACTTCATGAGATTCAAACTTCTTAAAGGAAGCTAATTCAATTAAGGCCTGTACATTTTCATTGTACATCATCGGAACCACCGCTAAGCAAGTAGGAGTGGAATCTCCTAAACCTGATTTAATAAATGTATAATTTTGGGGGATTTCTGTTAATAATAATGTTTCTCTTTCTAAGTAAGTTTGGCCTACTAAGCCTTGTCCAATTTCAACTTTTTTATTTAAAAATTTACGCCTATCGAATGCATAAGCTGCTGATAACTCTAAATGTTTTTGATTTTTATCATCCTCATCCTGAACCAGAATGAATAAACTACCTTGTTGAGCTTCCAAATATTGGGTTAAAAATTTAGTAGATTCAAAAGTAAGCTCTTTAGTATCCTGTTCACTATTTCTAATAATTTCACTTAGCTTAGAAAGACCTTCTGTTGACCAAATTCGTTTTTTATTTTCTATATCAGCCAATCGCATTTGCTTTTTCATTTCAATTAATTGACCAGCAAGATTTTCCTGATTTAATGCTTTGTTTTCTTCGGTCATGCCTTCCCATTCCACATCATACTCGCCTGATGCTACTTTTCTAACATAATGCGCAGCTTTTTTAAGATTTTCAATTGAACCATTTAATATTTTTGCAGCTCCTCGAAATCTCGTGTCACCATCATTGAATAAATACTTTTTATTATTTTCTCTTAAGTTTATTAGTAGGGCAGTTCTATCTTTGTGTTCTTTTTTCAATTTAAATAAGATAAAAATTAGAGTAGGTAGTCCAATAAATAATAATAAAAGCTGAACTATAGTATTTTGAAAAATTGCTCTTTCATATTTATTCTCTGCTTTTTCGACTAATTCCTCCTCAAATGCATACAATCTTGAGGTGAAGGCATCATTTATAGGCCAAAACGTTCTGCCGTAGTCATCTTTTAATAATTCTTTATAAGCTTCTAGGTCATCATTTTTTAAGTGATTGACCATTTCTTCATACATGTCAGCATATTTTTTGAACCCAGCTTTTAATTTAGGATAATTTACAGGGTCAGAATATCCTTGAATAGCAAAAAGACTATCTAGTTTTTTAAAATTCTCTCTGTTTTCTCTTCTAGCATTTGCCACACTCCAGAATAAAAAACCATCTTCTCTAATTAATGCATAGCCTCTTCCACTAATATCCATTTGACGGATATTGAGTAATGTATTTTCTGAAACTCGCATAACCATATCTGCTTGCTCTTGAGTTTCTAAAGCATCACTCATCACTTTTTTATTGTAAAAAGACAATGCAACACTTAATAAAATTAGTGCTGAAACTGTATAGATAGCAATGGATATCAAGTGCTTATTTAAAAATTTCCTCATAATTCTTTAAAAAATAATATGATTAACTCCTTTAAATTATAATTTAATTCTATGAAAACAAAGAGCAGTTTCATTTAAAAATTAAGCAAGGATGTGCTTTTTTCTTAATTTATTGAATATCTATCAAGCTATTATTTTTGATTTCCATTGGTAATCAAAAAATACCAGTAAAATAATAGATGCAATATTTTTTATTTAATTATATAAAAAGTACTATTTTCATTTCTTTAAACTAAAATTTCAAAAATGATGAGAAAATTACTTTTAGTATGTTTTAGCTTTTGGTTATTTTCCTCCTATGCACAAGAGACTTATACAGTAAATGGTGTTAAGGATGAGAGACCAGGCTTACATGCCTTTATTAATGCAACTTTACATCTTGATTATCAGACTACCCTGGAAAATGCCACTTTGGTTATTCAGAAAGGAGAAGTAATTGCGTCTGGAAAAGATATCAATATACCAAAGGGTGCAATTGTTCATGATTTAAAGGGCAAGCATATTTACCCTTCTTTTATTGAATTGTCTAGCAATATAGGTATGCCAAAAACTGAAAATGGCAGAAGTCCTGGCCCTCAATTGGGTCCAAAAAAGGAAGGCGCATATAATGCTAATGATGCCATAAAGGCTTATTTTAAAGCGCATGAAGCATTTGAAACTAAGGACTCTGATGCAGATAAAATGCGTAAAGCTGGCTTTGGTGTAGTATTAACTCATAATCAAGATGGATTGGTTAGGGGAACAGGAACTGTAGTTGCATTGCATAATGGTCCTGAGAACGAAATCATTTTGAAAGAAACTGCTTCACAACATTTTTCTTTTGATAAAGGTAGTTCAACTCAAGATAATCCTTCTTCTTTAATGGGTGCTATTGCATTGATCAAGCAAACTTATCTGGATGCCGAATGGTATGCCAATCAAAATGAAATGGTAGATGTATCATTGAATGCTTTTAATAAAAATAAAAATTACGCTCAATTTTTTGATGCAGGTGGTGACAAACTTTATGTCTTGCGTGCAGATAAATTAGGTGATGAATTTGGTGTTCAATACATTATCAAAGGAAATGGAGATGAATATCAAAGATTAGATGAAATTAAGGCAACGAATGCTCAACTAATTCTTCCTGTAAATTATCCTGAAGCAATTGATGTAGAAGATCCTTTTGATGCACTTAATGTTAGTCTTGCTGAGATGAAACATTGGGAAATGGCTCCCTATAATTTGAAAATGGTGACGGATAAGGGAATAAATTATTCTATTACTTCTGATGGATTAAAAGATGCTTCAAAGCTTGCTGATATGCTATCTCAATCAATTGATGCTGGTTTGTCTGAAGAGCAAGCTTTAAAAGCCCTAACTTATAATCCTGCTCAGTTTATAAAAATGGGTGATAAATTAGGAAGTTTAACGAAAGGGAAAATTGCAAACTTTATCATTACTGATGGAAGCCCTGTTAAAAAAGAAACTAAGATATACGAAAACTGGGTTCAGGGTAATCCATATAAATATCAGGACTATACTTTACCTGAATTAGCTGGGAATTATACTTTAACAGTTGGTAATGATGAATACCAATTAGAAGTTTCAGGAATGCCAGGTAAAGAGAACTTTAAAATTGTGGTGAATGATTCTACTTCTTATGATGTGAAATCTGAAGTATCTAAGCAATTGATTACACTATCTTTCAAAGACGAAAGCAAAGAGGAAGCAGGTAAAATCAGATTGTCTGGATGGTTGAAAGAAGCTGGATTAGGTGGAAATGCTAAAATGCCAGATGGAAGTTGGGCTGAATGGAGCGCTTCATTAAATGAAGATGTTTCTCCTGCTAAAGAAGATGAAGATACTAAAGAAGAAGAAACGGAAGAAAAATCTGATATTGGTTCTTTAATTTATCCTTTCGTTGCACATGGCAATAAAGAAAAGCCAAAAGCAGAAAGCATCTTAATAAAAAATGCTACTGTTTGGACTAATGAAGCAGATGGTGTTTTAGAAAACACTGATGTTTTGTTAGAAAATGGAAAAATATCAAAAATCGGAAAAAATATTTCTGCATCTGGAGCAAGAGAAATAGATGGAACAGGTAAACATTTAACTCCTGGTATAATTGATGAACATTCCCATATTGCCATAAGCAGAGGAGTGAATGAAGGATCTGAGGCAGTAACGGCAGAGGTGAATATTGAAGATGTAGTTAATTCAGAAGATATAAATATCTACCGTCAATTATCAGGTGGAGTTGTAGCTTCTCAGTTATTGCACGGATCTGCTAACCCAATTGGTGGACGTTCAGCTATTATCAAGTTAAAGTGGGGATATAGCCCAGAGGAAATGAAAATAGATTGGGCTGATAAATTCATCAAATTTGCGCTTGGAGAAAATGTGAAACAATCCAATTGGGGAGAAAGAAATACAATTCGTTTCCCTCAAACCAGAATGGGAGTAGAGCAAGTTTTTGAAGATGCTTTCACAAGAGCAAGAGAATATGAGGCTGAGTGGAAAGCTTATAATAATTTATCTAAAAGAGATAAGGCCAACACATCTGCACCTAGAAAAGACTTAGAATTGGAAACTTTGGTTGAGATTTTGAATAGTGAAAGATTCATTTCTTGTCATTCTTATGTTCAATCAGAAATCAACATGTTAATGGAAGTAGCCGAAAGATATGGCTTTAGAATCAATACATTCACTCATATTTTAGAGGGCTATAAGTTGGCTGATAAAATGAAGGAACATGGAGTAGGAGGATCTACTTTCTCCGATTGGTGGGCTTATAAATTTGAAGTAAATGATGCAATCCCTTATAATGCAGCTTTAATGCATGGTGAAGGAGTGGTTACGGCCATTAATTCAGATGATGCTGAAATGGGTAGAAGATTAAATCAAGAAGCTGGTAAAACCATGAAGTATGGTGGAGTAGAAGTTGAAGAGGCCTTAAAAATGGTGACATTAAATCCTGCTAAATTATTACACCTTGACGATAGAATGGGAAGCATCAAAGTTGGGAAGGATGCTGATGTAGTTCTTTGGAGTGATGAACCACTTTCCATTTATGCCAAAGCAGAAAAAACTATTATTGAAGGAACTATTTTCTTTGATAGAGACCAGCAAGAAGATAAATTAGAGGCTATTCGAGCTGAAAGAGCTCGCTTAGTGGCAAAAATGCAAGGTGAAAAATCTAATGGCAAATCCACACAGAAAGCCAAGCCCAAATCACAGATTATCTATCATTGCGAAACTGAAATTGAAAATTATTCATCTTTAAAATAAGCTGAAATGAAGATATTAAAATATATAGGAATTATAACACTAAGCCTAATTAGCTTTTCAGCTATGGCTCAGGTGCCTGCACCTGGAGAAGCACAAAAGGAACCAATTGCCATAATGAATGCTTATGCTCATCTTGGCAATGGTGAGGTTATCGAAAATTCTGTAGTCACTTTTGAAGATGGTATCATCACAAATGTTGCAGATGCTACCACAATTCGAATGGATTTATCGAAATTCAAAGTGATAGAAGCAGAAGGAATGCATATTTATCCTGGTTTAATTGCTAGCAATACCATCATTGGTTTGGAAGAAATTGCAGCTGTTAGAGCTACAAGAGATCAAGATGAAACAGGAGAATTCAATCCTAATGTTAGAGCGTTAATCGCCTATAACACAGATTCTGAAATTATTCCAACAACTAGGTTTAATGGTGTTTTATATGCTCAAACTACTCCAAGAGGGGGTAGGATTTCAGGAAGTAGTTCAGTAATGGATTTGGATGCATGGAATTGGGAAGATGCTGTTTTGAAAAATGATGAGGGAATTCATCTTAATTGGCCTTCAAAATTGAGATATCCGAGATGGTGGTTAGGTGAAACTGAGTGGAGAGAAAATGAGGATTATGATAAAGAGTACGAAGAAGTAAAAAGCTTTTTTAAAGATGCTGTTTCTTATAAGGAAATCAATAATCCTGAAACAACTAATTTAAAGTTAGAAGCGATGAAAGGTTTATTTGATGGATCGAAAAGCCTTTATATTCATACGGACAGAGCTAAGGAAATCATTCAATCTATACAATTTGCTATGGAAATGGGTGTGAAGAAAATTGTGTTGGTAGGAGGAGATGAAGCCTATTATGTCAAAGATTTCCTTAAGGAAAATGAGATTCCAGTTGTGTTAGAAGAAACTTTAAGATTGCCAAGCAGAACAGCCGACCCTGTAGATATGCCATACCAATTGCCAAATTTACTTCATAAGGCAGGTATAAAAGTAGCCATAGGGCAGTGGGGAGAGGTAATGCAAGTTCGAAATCTACCTTTTAGTGTTGGTACTGCTGCAGCTTATGGACTAGGAAAAGAAGAAGCTTTAAAAATGGTTACCTTGAATGCAGCTGAGATTATGGGAGTGGATGATAAAATTGGCAGCTTAGAAAAAGGTAAAATTGCATCTATAGTGGTTTCTAAAGGAGATATATTGGATATGGATGGAAATCAGCCTGTATATGTTTTCATAGAAGGAAGACAAGTTACTCTTGAGGCTCATCAGCAAAGGCTTTACAAAAAGTTTAAAAATAAGTATGAGGATTGATAATTGAGATTTTCAATTGATTTTTATAAGAGCCCGTATTTTTTTAATGCGGGCTTTTTTTGTGCTTTTTAGTTAAGATTACAGATTAAAAAAATCAATTTATTGAAATCCAATTCTATAATAGTTTTCGTACATTATGCATAATTGAAAAAACTATAATCATGGAACATCAATCTAATTCATCAATTCAATGGAAACAGACTGCTAGTTTACTGGCTTTATATGCCTCAGTAATTATCGGTTGGATTGCTTATCACCGTTACCAACCTGCATTATTAGATACTTTTAATATGACTGAATTTGAGCCACTTTTAATTTGGGCTCAAGCCATAATATTAATATTGACTCCGCCCTTAGCAGGATATTTGGGAGATAAATACAGAGATAGATTTGGGAATCGGTTGCGAATCATAACGCTTGGTGTAAGTTTTGCAGCTATGATTTTTATGACCGTTGCCTTTACTTTAATAGTAAATCCACCCCAGTCATTCGTATTGTATGCATTACCTGTTTTAGTTATCCTTTGGCTGTTTGCCATGAGTTTGTTTACAAGTCCGGCAATATCAACCATTGAAATTTTCTCACCTAGTTCAAAATTACCCATAACCGTAGCTGCATTGACTATCGTTTCGGATTTATTATACTCATTGGAACCTGTTATTGTAGATATTATAGATTTTCTTGGTGGAGCCGCAACTTTTGCAGTTGGAGGTATTATTGTTTCAATTTCAGGTTATTTATTGAGGAAAAATTCATTACAGCTGACAGTGGAAGGAAAGGAAGAAAGACCTGATAACCAGAATCCAAAATCCAATATGCCTAAAGTAATTATGTTAGGAGTGGGAATGGGATTGTTTTCAGGGATAATAATTGAAGTTTTTCCTGACTATTTAAATAAACTCGAATCAGTTGTGGGTATTAGTGGTCAGTGGATTTCATCCATTGTATTGGTTTTAACAGCTATTTTTTCAATTATTATTAGTAGACGAGTTTCAAATGGCAATATTATTAAATTATTGTTGACTGGATTAATATTCGCAGCTTTAAGTACCCTTGGAGTCTTTACTATTTCCAATAATGCAATAATTTTAATTTTATTGGCAGCATTTGCAATATTTTATGCTATGGTAAATGTCACAGCATTGCCACTGGCATTGCAAAATACTTCAGTAAAGGAAAAAGTTTTTGGAGTAGGGTTATTCTTTTGCGGATTTGAAATTCCTAATAGTGTTATTGATGTGATGTTAATCTGATTTAGAGGACTCTTTTTGAATAAATTGAAAAAATAATGGTCTGAGAGCGAGCGAGGGCAATGTCGTTAAATTAAGAAATAGCAACTACACAAGAAGCAGATAATTTACGGATTAAATTAAAAAAAAACTTAATATTTCTTTTAGTCAATTATATCTAGTTAACTGCTTTCATTTTATAATTAATATAGCCCCGAAAGGGTGCAATATTGCGCCCTTTCAGGGCTTTGAAGCTGTTTATCTATAACACAGGGCTTCACCCTGTGTTGGGGTATTACGTCCTTTCAGGACTAGAAAAAAGATTCATTTAAGAATAAATTGCTGATTTCCATTTGAATAACAACGCATTTATACACTATTATTTGTAAAAGCGTCACCAAATCACTTAATTTATAGTTGAAAAATTTTGTTATAATAGATAAATTAAAGTCCTGAAAGGACGTCATATCTTAAAGTAGGGTAAAGCCCTACTTTTTAAAATAAATAATAAAACCTAGCCCTGTAAGGGCGAAATTTTTCAACCATGGGACAGTCATTAGTACAAAATTATCTCCATATAATATTCAGCACTAAACATAGAAAGCCTTTAATTAGAAGTGCAATTGAACCCGAATTACATGCCTATTTGGCTAGTATCTTTAATCGACTAGAATGTCAGGCAATAAAAGTAGGTGGATATACAGACCACATACACATCCTTTGTAAATTATCAAAAAAGATAACCTTGATAAAATTGATGGAAGAAGTAAAATCTCACTCTTCAAAATGGATTAAAACTAAAGGTAAGAAATATGAATTTTTTTATTGGCAAGATGGATATGGTGCTTTTTCAGTAAATCCTTCGCAAGTGGATGCTGTTATTGACTATATCGACCGGCAGCACGAACATCATAAAAAGAAAACTTTCCAAGATGAATTTAGGGCATTTCTAAGGAAGTATGAGGTGGATTATGACGAACGTTATGTTTGGGATTGAATATACTGCTCTTTGAGGGCTTATGAACAGGTATCATTTGTAAACACAGGGTAGAGCCCTGTGTTAGATTATGACGTCCTTTCAAGCCTAAGAAAAGAAAAATATGAGCCACTTACTTATGGTAAAAGGCAAAAAATTAAAAAGGAAAATAGTTTTATTAAAAAGGCTTGACACCATTTAATTGTCAGCTATTTATTAATATCATCAATCAACCCAAACCGTTTTCTGATTGACAAATTCTTTGATTCCCATTTCAGATAATTCTCTACCATAACCGCTCATTTTTATTCCACCAAAGGGAACTGCGGGATGAGAAGCCATCAATTTATTGATGTAAACAGCTCCGCTTTCTACTTCTCTCACAAGCTTTTTGGCTTTTTCGATATCCTTGCTCCATAATGATCCGCCAAGCCCAAATTTGGAGTCATTAGCTAATGCTATGGCATGATTTTCATCTTTAGCTATCAATACGACTGCTACGGGACCAAACAACTCTTCTTCATAAGCAGGCATTCCAGGTTTTACATTGGTTAAGATAGTGGGTTCAAAAAAAGCTTTATTTCTATTTCCTCCAATCAATGTTCTGGCTCCTTTTTCTACTGATTTTTTAACTTGCTCCTCTAATTCTTTAGCTAAATCTTGCCTAGCCATGCTGCCATAGTCAAAGTTATCATCAGAAGGGTCTCCGATTTTGATTTTTTCAAATTCACCTTTGAAAATACTTAGAAATTCTTCCGCAATAGAATCTTCCAAAATAAATCGTTTGGCAGCAATACAGCTTTGTCCATTATTAATCATTCTGGCTTTAGCGCCTGTTTTGGCAGCTTCCTGAATATTGGCATCTTTTAGAACTATAAAAGGGTCACTTCCCCCTAATTCTAGAACCGTTTTTTTAAGATTTTTTCCAGCTCTTTCAGCTACCTTACTTCCTGCGCCTTCGCTTCCAGTTAATGTTGCAGCTTTTACTCGCTCATCATCTAAAACCATATTGACTTTAGAAGAGGGAATTAATAAAGTTTGAAAGCAACCTTCTGGGAATCCAGCATCCAATAGTACTTCTTCAATAGCTAATGCACATTGAGGGACATTAGAAGCATGTTTTAGTAAGCCTACATTTCCGACCATTAAATTAGGTGCTAGAAAACGGAATACTTGCCAAAAGGGAAAATTCCATGGCATTACAGCTAATACAATACCAATGGGATCATGTGCTACATAAGCCTCACCTTCTGGTACTTCTAATGGCTTATCTGATAGAAATTTCTCAGCATTTTCGGCATAATAATCACATGCTAAAGCGCATTTTTCAATCTCAGCGATGGCTTCCCGTTTTGCTTTGCCCATTTCCATGGTCATCAATGAAGCATAATGCTCCTTTCTGTCTCTAAGTAAAACAGAAGTTTTAAACATCAACTCTTTTCTATGGGTAAAACTGGTTTTTTTCCAATCTTGGTAAGTATTTTCTGCTAATTCGATTTTGTTGATTATTTCGTAGTGAATGTAAGCTCG
>QNXU01000315.1 GCA_003973485.1 Bacteroidota bacterium
CTTGGATTCACTCCCTAGGGGCGGAAGAAATTATATTTATTATCATTTTTTTAGTGCTCTATTTAGCTTATACCTACAGGGTTTTTACTGTGGCTAAAAGAGTGGGGCAAGCTTATTCCAATATCTTACCAAAATTTCTTTTAAGGTCCGCTATTTTCGCACTATTAATTGTTTCACTTCTTGGCCCCTCTTTTGGCGATGATAAAAAGGAAATTAAGGCCGTTGGGAAGGATATTATGATAGCGGTAGATTTATCTGCCTCTATGGATGCCAATGATGTGGCACCTTCGAGGATAGAGAAAATCAAATATGAATTGAAAAATATAGTGGATGCTTTCAGTTCTGATAGAATTGGTTTAATCATATTTTCTTCTGAATCTTTTGTTCAATGCCCGCTTACTTATGATCAAAATGCATTGAACTTATTTATAGAAACATTGAACACGGGGCTGGTGCCAGGCAGCAGCACTGATTTTGGTAGTGCATTAAATATGGCGCATGATAAATTGACTTCAGAGGACGCTCCTTCTACTCAACAAAA
This sequence comes from Bacteroidota bacterium, assembly GCA_003973485.1. Taxonomy (GTDB): domain Bacteria; phylum Bacteroidota; class Bacteroidia; order Cytophagales; family Cyclobacteriaceae; genus Marivirga. The sequence goes on from QNXU01000315.1 coordinate 542, forward strand.
ATCCAAAATTATTATTTTAATAAGTGATGGTGAAGATTTTGGTGATGATACTGAAAGTGCAATATCTAAAATAAATGATACTGGAATAAGGTTGTTTTCCTTAGGTGTTGGTACAGAACAAGGGAGTAAAATTAGAACTAGGAGAGGTTTTAGAAAAGATAAAAGTGGGAATGATATTATTACAAAGTTGGATTCTCGTTCATTAGAGAACCTAGCTGATCAAACGGATGGTGAATATTTTGAAATCAATAAAAGTAAGAATGAAGTGGGTAGGTTGATTTCAACAATTAATGCCATTGAAGGGGAATTAAAAGATGCTAAAACTGTTGATGTATCAGCAAACAAGTATTTTTATTTCTTGATGGCCGCCATCATCTTATTAATCTTAGATTTAGTGACTACACTTAAAATCATTAAAATATGAAGAATATCATAATCATATTTGTCGGATTATTTACATCTTTTCAGTTGTCAGCTATAGATCCTGTCGGAAAAATAGCCAAAGCCAACGCGGCTAAGGAAAAAGCTGAAGAGGCTTTGTCTAATGGTGATTATGAGAAGGTGATTCAACATTATACTTATCTTTTGGATTCTTTAAATTATGAAAGTCCTGAAGCTGAGCTGAACAGAGCTCATGCCTATTTTCAATTGAAAGATACTGTCAATGCTTTTGATGCTTATAGAAGGGTTGCAGATGCTTCAAACCCTAAATTGAAATCAAAAGCTATGTTGCAGATGGGAAATCTTTCCGAAATGCAAAAAGAGTATGAAAGTGCACTTTCTTTTTATAAGGAAGCTTTAAAAGCGGATCCTACCAATAATAAAGCCCGCTATAATTACGAGCTTTTGAAAAAGAAAATGCAGGAGCAAGAAAAGCAGAACCAAGATCAGAATCAGGATCAAAACCAAGATCAAAAAGATCAAGAAAAGCAAGATCAAGAGAATAAAGATCAGCAAAATAAAGAGAATAAAGATTCTGAAAATCAGCAGCAAGACGAAAATCAAGAGAAAAGTCAAGAGGATCAGGAAGCTGAAGATCAGCAACAAAAAGATGATGCCGAGCAGCAGGATGGAGAGCAAAATGAGCAGGAAAAAGGAAAGGAACAGGAACAACAACAGCAGCAAGAGCAAAAAGAAGGGGAAGAGAAAAAGGATGGAGAGGAGCAGGAAATGAGCCCGAGTACAAAACAAAAATTGGAAGAGATGAATATTTCAGAGGAAAAAGCTCAAATGATTTTGGAAGCTTTAAGAAATAAAGAATCACAATACTTTCAGCAGTTAAGAAAGAAAGCAACCAAAAAGAAAGACTCAGGAAAACCTGATTGGTAATCTGGGTTTGGGTTTTATCTAAGGCTTATTTTAATTAATTTTACATTGAAACGACTAAAATAAAATAATAATGCAAGAAGTATATATTGTGTCCGCGGTAAGGACACCAATCGGAAGTTTTGGAGGAAGTTTAGCAAGTTTAAGTGCTATTGACCTAGGAGCAGCGGCAATTAAAGGTGCTTTATCCAAAGCCAATGTAGATGCTAAAGAAGTGAATGAAGTATTCATGGGAAATGTAGTTTCTGCTAATTTAGGCCAGGCTCCAGCTAGGCAAGCTGCCATAGCTGCTGGAATTGGGTTTAATGTTCCTTGTACAACCGTTAATAAAGTATGTTCATCAGGTATGAAATCTGTGATGTTTGGTGCGCAAAGCATTATGCTAGGTCATGCAGACACTATTGTAGCTGGAGGTATGGAAAGCATGTCTAATATTCCTTATTACATTCCTAAGGCTCGTTATGGCTATAAATATGGAAATGGTGAATTAGTAGATGGTCTTTTGAAAGACGGTTTATGGGAGGTATATAACAAATTCCCAATGGGAAATTGTGCAGATAATACTGCCAAAGAAATGAAAATCAGCCGTGAAATGCAGGATGAATATGCTATCAATTCCTATAAAAGAGTTGCAAAAGCAACTGAAGACGGCAGTTTCAAAGAAGAAATTGTTCCAGTTGAAGTTCCGCAAAGAAAAGGTGATCCATTGGTGATCTCAGAAGATGAAGAATACAAAAATGTAAGATTTGAAAAAATTCCTTCTTTAAGACCAGTTTTTGCAAAAGATGGAACTGTTACGGCTGCAAATGCTTCTACAATAAATGATGGAGCATCAGCATTAGTATTGATGAGTAAAGAAAAAGCAGATGCTTTGGGTATTAAGCCTATTGCTAAAATCAGAGGATTTGGTGATGCCGCTCAAGATCCACTTTGGTTTACTACTGCTCCTTCTTTAGCTATTCCAATTGCAATGAAAAGAGCTGGAGTAAGCAAAGAAGAAGTTGATTTTTATGAAATCAATGAGGCTTTCTCAGCTGTAGCCATTGCCAATAATATGGAATTAGGCTTAGATCCTGAGAAGGTAAATGTATTTGGTGGTGCTGTGGCTTTAGGTCATCCATTAGGTGCTTCTGGAGCTCGAATTATGACGACTTTACATTCTGTATTAAGTCAGAAAAATGGTAAAATCGGAGTAGCCGGTATTTGCAATGGTGGTGGTGGAGCTTCTGCTATTGTAATTGAGAAAATGTAAATCAAAAGTTCTTGCTTGGTAATCATTTTATCATCTAAGAATTTAGGAACTTAATCGACTTTTTAGTCATTCTATAATATTTCAACAGCTTGTAAGTTATCTTTACAAGCTGTTTTTCATTAACCCTATTTTAAATTTATCCATGCGATCCAATTTTCTAATCATTTACCTTATTTTATTAACATGCTTTGCTACTAATGCTCAGGATTTGCAAAAAGTAACTAATTATTATGATAGTGCTGAAAACAAAAAGACTAAAGAAGTTTACTTCATAGCGAACGGAGATAGTAGTCAAATAGTAGGGGAATATAAAAAATATTATGAAAGTGGTGAGCTAATGGCCACAGGCTTATTTGAAGAAGGGGAAGAGAAAGGTGTTTTCGAAATGTTTTATCCAGATGGTAAGCTGATGCGAACTACGGAGTTTGCAGATGGAATTCGAACAGGAAAGACGGTTGTGTATGGTAAAGAGGGGAATATTCTCCAAGAAGCTTATTTTGAAAATGATACTTTAAATGGGAAACTAAAACTTTATTATCCTGATGGTCAGTTGAAAAGTGAAAGTGATTTTAAAGATGGTAAACCCGATGGAGAAGTTTTGGAGTATTTTGAGGATGGAGTTTTAGCTCAACGTATTAACTACAAAAATGGGGAGCCTAATGGAGTAACGGAGCGCTATTATTCCAATGGGAATATGAAAACCGAAGAACATTATGTAGACGGAAAGCTAAGTGGTGAATTCAAAACTTTCTTTGACAACGGGCAGTTAGAGACTGTTTTTGAAAATCAAAAAGGAGTAAAAACAGGAGAATTTAAAACTTATGATCGTGAAGGTAACTTACTTTTAATTGGTTATTATAAAAACGGGAAATTAGAGGGCGAAAATATTTCTTATTATCCGAATGGTGATGTAAAAATAGAACGAAATTATAAAGAAGGGTTTTTAACAGGAGAATTTAAGGAATTTAATAAAGAAGGTCAGCTTTTAACCAAAACGATCTATTCCAATGAAGCGAAAGATAAGGAAGTGGAAGAATATTGGGAAAATGGAAAATTGAAATCTAAAAAATATTTTAAAGCTGATGAGCCTTTTGGTGAATGGGAATTTTATGATGAAAATGGGGCTTTAATTCGAATTGAAAACTTTAGTAATGGCCAATTGCATGGTGCGTATGTAGAATATTTTCCAAGCGGAGATTTGAAATATGAAGTAAATTATCAGGCTGGGAAAAAATCTGGCTTAGAAATTTATTATCATGAAAATGGACAAGAGCAAGAGACTACTATCTATAAATTTGGTAAAGCTCATGGCGAACATTTTAAATATCATGAAAATGGAGAAGTTGCATTGAGAGCCAAATATGCCGGAAATAAGAAGGTGGAAGAATGGAAATATTTTAGTGAAAAAGGCGAATTGCTTAAAACAGAAATTTATTTTAATGATAAATTAAAGGAAACTAAATTTCCTGAGGAACAAAATTAAGTTGAAATATTCCATTCTTCTTTTGTTAGAACCTTAGGCAGTTTTTCCTACTCCAATAGCTAAAAGAACCCAAGCGGCAATCAGAAATACGCCACCAATTGGTGTTATTGCTCCTAATTTTGTGATTCCAGTAGCGCAAAGTAGATATAAGCTGCCTGAGAAAATAATCGTTCCAATCAAAAACGAGTAAGAAGCATAGTTCAAAAATCTGTGCTGAAAATGAATCATCAAGATGCCTAATAGAATCATTGCTAAGCTGTGATACATTTGATATTTAACAGCTGTTTCATAAGTTTCTAACCTACCTGAGGCAGTTAAGCTATCCTTCAAAGCATGAGCTCCAAAAGCACCCAAAATCACAGATATTGCACCTGATATACTCCCTATTATGATGATTAATTTACTTGTCATGTTTTTTTAAATTTTAAGTATCGAGTAACTAGTATCAAGTATCTAGAAAAACTAGCAACATCATAATTCCCACTTTATTTCTATTTTAAGTCTAATTCCGGTCTGACCTGCGGTACTGACCTAATCATCCATATCCACCAGCAAGGTGATCCCTTCCTCAAAAATATCAACCTAATCTACCCTCTATGGAATTAAAGAGCTCTAATTTCCCCCTTTGGGGGTTAGGGGGCTCCTCTCCCCAAAAATCTTACTCCCAATCCTTACCATTGTGCTACCTTCTTCTATAGCTATTTCGTAATCTCCACTCATACCCATGGATAATTCCTTCAAATTGAGCTTTTCATCATTATATTGTTCTGCAGTTTTATCAAACAGCTTTTTCAAACTTTTAAATTCCCTTCTTATTTTTTCAGTATCATCTGTAAAAGTAGCCATCCCCATCAAGCCTTGCACTGCCACATAATTCATTTCTTTAAAGGCTTCTGAAGATAGTAGTTCATGCAATTCATCCTCGTCTAGGCCGTACTTATTTTCTTCCTCAGCAATGTGGATTTGAAGTAAAACAGGAATCACTCTGTCGATTTTTTTACCTTGTTTATTGATTTCCTTAAGTAAGCGAACACTATCTACAGAATGGATTAAATGAACAAAGGGTGCGATATATTTCACTTTATTTCTTTGTAAATGACCTATCATGTGCCATTCAATATCTTGGGGTAATACTTCAGCCTTATCGGTCATTTCTTGCACTTTATTTTCACCTAGTGCTCTTTGACCTGCATCATATGCTGCCATTAAATCTTCATTTGGCTTTGTCTTGCTTACGGCCACTAAATGGCATTTTCCTAAAGATTCTTTTACTGCCGATAAATTTCCCGCTATACTCATTGAATTTCTTTTATGATTTTTAATCAATAAATAATTAATAGTGACTTTATGATAAAGTTATTTTTATGTATTTTGAATGTTATATATTTGTCTATTGGACTATTTATAAATAATTATTATCAAAGGTAAAAGTTTAAGTTTTTACATTGATTAAATTTTCAACTTTTAAGTATCAACCACATTATAAATGACACTTTTAGGAAACCTCATTAAACAGGGGATACGAATTCGAGAGAGTTTGGATCAGGATTTCACGCCCCCTTTTGAATTGCAAAAAACTGAATTTCGCAAATTGATTATTTCTGCCCGTAATACACAATTTGGAAAGGCCTATAATTTCTCTGGTATTCTACATTCTTTAAAAAAGCATGATAACAACAGTTTTTATCAAGATTTTAAATCGCAGGTTCCTGTTCATGATTACAATAAAATGTATGAAAACTGGTGGCATAAATGTTTGGAAGGAGAAAAAGATGTCACCTGGCATGGAGCTATTAAATATTTTGCATTGAGCTCAGGCACATCTGGTGCTTCTTCAAAACATATTCCTGTTTCTTTGGAGATGGTAAAAGCCATTCAAAAAACCAGCGTTCGCCAAATTTTATCGCTATCTCGCTATGAAGGTTTACCTTCCTCTGTATTTGAAGGCGGTACTTTGATGGTAGGAGGAAGCACGGATCTGCAAGATAATGGGAACTATGCTGAAGGAGACCTGAGTGGAATCACCACTTCACGGATTCCTTTTTGGTTTCAGCGCTTCTACAAACCTGGCAAAGCTATATCCAGAAAAAAAGATTGGGAAGATAAATTAGAGCAAATGACACTCAAAGCAAAGGATTGGAACATCACCATTATTGCAGGTGTGCCAGCTTGGATCACAATTCTAATTGAGAAAATTATAAAACATTATAACCTTAATAATATTCATGAAATCTGGCCTAATTTTGAAATTTATGTTCATGGTGGAGTTGCTTTTGAACCTTATAAAAAAGGATTTCAAAAATTGTTGGGCAGAGATATCAACTACATAGAAACTTATTTAGCCTCAGAGGGATTCATTGCTTTTCAAGCAAACCAAGGAGTGGATAGCATGAGATTGGTGTTGAATAATGGGATTTTCTATGAGTTTATTCCTTTTACTGAAGAGAATTTTGATGATGAGGGAAATATGCTGGAAAATCCTAAAACATTGATGATAAATGAAGTAGAGGAGAATGTAGAATATGCCTTATTATTATCTACTTGCTCAGGGGCATGGCGCTATTTAATTGGTGATACTATCAAATTTGTTTCCAAAGCTGATTCTGAAATTGTAATTACTGGTAGAACCAAGCATTTTTTAAGTCTTTGTGGTGAGCACCTTTCTGTTGATAATATGAATCATGCTTTATTAGATGTTTCAAATGAAATGGGCTTTGATTTGAAGGAATTTACTGTTTTAGGTGTTAAGCATGGTTCTTTATTTGGTCATGATTGGTATGTAGGCACTGATAGTGAAGCTGTTGATGAAACAGTTTTAAGAGAAAAGTTAGACAATAAATTAAAAGAGCTGAATGATGATTATAAGGTGGAAAGAATTGCAGCCTTAAAAGATATTTCAGTGAAAGTTTTACCTAATGAGGTGTTTATTGAATTCATGGAGCGAAATGGTAAAGTAGGAGGACAAAATAAATTCCCTAGAGTTTTAAAGGGGGATAAACAAAAAGCTTGGTTAGATTATCTGGCTGAAAAAGAGGTTAAATAAAATATGATTGCAGTTATTACCAAAGGCCTATTATTTGGTTTGTTGCTGGCCGTAATGTTAGGGCCAGTATTTTTTGCATTAATTCAAAATAGCATCATCAAAGGATTTAAAGCTGGAATTTATATGGCTTTAGGTATTGCAGTAGCTGATACTGCCTATATTTTCTTAATGTATTTCAGTGTAAGGCTTTTTGAGAATAATGATACAGTTTCTGTTTGGATGGGCACTTTAGGTGGATTGATTATTTTAGTTACAGGGATTTTAAGTTTGAGAAAGAAAAGCGTAAGACTAGAAGATCAGCAGGTAAACACTCAAAAAACTAATTTTTTTAAGCAGTTTGCCAAAGGCTTTATTTTAAATGGAATTAATCCATTCGTATTACTTTATTGGCTAGGAGTGATGACATTAGTGACAAAAAGTTATGTGTATAATCAAAATGAAGTAATTGTGTTTTTCTCTGCAATTATTGGCACTTTATTAATTACTGATTTTTCAAAAGTAGCTCTTTCCCATCGCTTGAGAACTTGGGTAACTCCAAGAAGACTAAATATTATGAACAAAATAGTGGGGATAGCACTTATATTATTTTCTTTCAGGCTGTTTTATCATGCCATAGAACATTATTAATGACTTAAGCCTGTTAGGTTTTGATTAAATGAATTTAATATTTGAGTGCTATGCAAAAATTATTTCTACTCCTGATTCTAAGCTTATTCTTATTCGGTATTGATTCATTTGCTCAAAACTCGTCCATCGCTGAAGCCTACCAACAAGATGTGAAAATCAGAAAGACAGGTATGGCTATTTTAGGCACTTGGGCTGTAGGGAATATGATTACAGGCGCTATAGGCAGAAGTCAAGCTACCGGTCAAAATGCTTATTTTCATGAAATGAATCTGATTTGGAATGTGGTGAATTTAGGAATAGCTGGGGCTGGCTATTATTTCACTGCAACTGGTGATACGCCTGAGAGTGCTTCAGTATTGTTGAATGATCAAGTAAGCTTTCAAAAAACCTTGCTGTTCAATGCAGGTTTGGATTTGACCTATATTGCTGGTGGTTTTTACTTGATGGAAAGAGCCAAAAATACCACCAATAGACCTGAGAGATTAAGAGGTTATGGTAAATCTGTGATTTTGCAAGGCAGCTTTCTTTTTGTATTTGATATCATTCTTCATACCATCCACAGTAAACAAAGCAGTCAGATTTCTGATTTTTTAAGTTATGTGCAAATAGGGCCGAATCAGGTAGGGATTGTTTTGGGGTTTTAAGTATTTGATTTTTTCTTTTTCCAGCTTTAACTTTTTATCAGGGGCTATTAAGTTAAGCTTGGAAGTCTCACGTTTCACTGTATCCCAAAAAAATAACCTTGGTTATTTTCTTATGTGTTCTCTTGTCTCTTTTGTGGTGAGAATTTATCTAATGTTGGTACAGATGAACAAACATTATTTTTTACCACAAAAGTGACAAAAGAAAACAAAAGTTTTTTCGCTTTAGCGAAAAATTCGTTAAGGAAATTTTCTTAACTTAATAGCATTGGAGGGGATCATAGGGGTGTTGAATGCTAGATGAAATTAAGTTAAATAGTTCGAAACCAAAGGAATTGCTTTTAAAAATTCAGACAAGCCAAGATATCTTCTTTCTCTAGCTCAGGATGATCTTCCAATATCTCTTCATTTGTCATTCCGGAACCAAGCATATCTATAATAACCTCGACAGGCCATCTCATTCCTCTAATACAAGGTTTTCCGTGACAAATTTCTTGATCGATAGTAATCCTTTTCAATAGTTCCTTCATGATTTTGAAAATAGCATTCAAATTACTTTAATAAAACTAATTGAAATTTAATTAAGTTGCAATTTGATAAAACTATCTTTCAATAATTGATATTAAAAGATGTTAGGAACTAAACCAAACCCTTCAAATACAAATTAAATTCTAAGGCGGTGATGGGTTTAAATTCATCTACTTCTAAATCCTCTTTGATATTCTCATCAAACTGCATTTTAGTCTTTTCCAGTTTTTTATCAGGATGGACTATTAATTCCAATCCGCTATAATCAATAGGGTTTACTTGCACTAAGACGCTATAATCATCAAAAACTCTTTTGTAATATTCGTGGACTACTGCACTGCTTTTCATAGGATTTATTCAATTAAAACTAATTGGAAACTTTGGTTTGAACAGAATAGGCACAAGCGAGACGCTTGAGCTAACTACCTTAGGGAAGGTCCAAGCGGACGCTTGAACCAAATCCTTGCCTCAATTCTGGATTAAACTACAATATTCACAATTTTCTTAGGCACAATAATCATTTTCTTGATTGGCTTATCTTCAATCCATTTCTGCACTTTAGGATTAGCTAGTACTGCCTTTTCTATTTCCTCTTTAGGCGCATCTAAAGCAAAAGTCATATTATCTCGGTGCTTTCCATTGACAGAAACAGGATATGTATGCTCATCTTCTTTTACAAAATCAGGATTGAATGTTGGCCAACCAGCTTCTGAAATACTTCCTTCATTACCTAATAATGACCATAATTCCTCACAAATATGAGGAGCATAAGGTGCTATAATTCTCACTAAATCACTTAAAACTTCTTTGTTATTGCATTTCAAATCAGTTAAGGTATTCACGCAAATCATAAAGGTGGAAACTGATGTATTGAAAGAAAAATGTTCTATATCATACTCCGCTTTTTGAATAGCTTGATGCAATGCTTTTAAGGCTTTTTTATCTGGTTCCCCTTCTTCCACTTTGAAGTTTCCATCCGCATCATGGAATAACCTCCAAAGTTTTTTCAAGAATTTCGCGGTCCCATCAATACCATTAGTATTCCAAGGTTTGAATTGCTCCAATGGTCCTAGGAACATTTCGTACAATCGCAATGTATCTGCACCATATCTTTCAATCACATCATCAGGATTCACCACATTGTACTTGGACTTGGACATTTTTTCTACTTCCGCTCCGCATAAATATTTTCCGTCTTCCAAAATGAATTCAGCATCTGCATGTTCTGGACGCCATTTTTTGAAAGCTTCAATATCCAAAACATCATTATGAACAATATTGACATCTACATGCAAACTCTGTGTTTTGTATTGATCTTTAAGTCCGAATGATACAAACTTATTTTCTCCTTCTACCCTGTAGACAAAATTACTTCTTCCCTGAATCATCCCCTGATTGATCATTTTTTGGAATGGTTCATCTACACTGATATAGCCTAAATCATAAAGGAATTTAGTCCAGAATCTTGAGTATAGTAAGTGCCCAGTTGCATGTTCAGATCCGCCAATGTATAAATCTACATTTTGCCAATATTGTTGCTTTTCTTCATCAATAAAAGCATCTTTATTATGGGCATCCATATAACGGAACATATACCAGCTAGATCCTGCCCAGCCCGGCATGGTACTTTTTTCTAATTCATAACCATCTTCCGTTTTCCAGTTTTTGGCTCGGGCCAAAGGTGGTTCTCCGTCTTCAGTTGGTAAATATTTATCTACTTCAGGTAATTCCAATGGCAATTGATCTTCTTCCAATAAATATGGAATTCCATTTTTGAAATAAACCGGAACAGGCTCACCCCAATAGCGCTGACGGCTGAAAATGGCATCGCGCATTCTGTAATTGATTTTTGCATAGCCAATTCCTTTATCTTTCATAAAGTCAATCGCTTTCATTTGAGCATCTTTAATGCTTAAGCCAGTCAAGAATTCCGAATTGATGATTTTATCATTTTCAACTACTTCTACTATTGGCAAATCAAAATGCTCAGCAAAGGCTTTATCTCTATCATCATCTGAAGGAACGGCCATCACAGCACCAGTACCGTAGCCAGCCAAAACATAATCTCCAATCCAAACGGGAATTTTCTCTTCTGTGAAAGGATGAATAGCATAAGCTCCAGTGAACACTCCTGATACACGTTTTACTTCCGTCATTCTTTCGCGCTCAGAACGATTTTTTGCAATGTTCACATATTCTTCTACTTCTTTCTTTTGCGCTGATGTAGTGATTTTTTCTACTAATTCATGCTCAGGAGCTAGTACCATAAAAGTTACACCATAAATGGTGTCTATTCGAGTAGTAAAAACCTCAATATTCTCCTCTTTTTCAGATAAAGGAAAGGATAATTGAGCTCCAACTGATTTTCCAATCCAGT